>JANMMQ010000533.1:0-2603 GCA_031373465.1 Ilumatobacteraceae bacterium
GTCGCACCCAGACGCTGGCGATCGTTTCGTTGTCGTCGTGCTTCGATGTTTGTTCGGGTGGTGCGGCGGCGACGAAGAAACGGGTGTCGAAGCGTCGTGATGATTCGCCGACCGGCGTGATCCAATGACTGACCCAGACCAGGTCGTCGATCGCGGGGCGAAGATCATGTCGCTCGCACAGGTTGCGCACATCGACGTCGCCGTCGTAGACGGCCTGGCGGTGAGCGAGCGCGGGATGACCGTCGCCGATCAGCGCGCCTGCATCGTCGAGCGCTAGCAGGACTCCGGCTTCTTCGAAGCACTCGCGGATCGCGGCGATGACGTAGGAGATGTCGCCGTGTCCGTCGGCAGGATCGACCTTGCCGCCCGGAAACACGTACATCCCGCCAGCGAACGCTGCAGCGCGTGTGCGTCGAAGCATGAAGACCTCGATGTCCTGGTCGGTGTCGCGCAACAACATCACCGTTGCGGCCGGCTTAGCAGGGATGTCGTGCAACGTTTCAGGCGTTGGTGCGGCGTCGGCCATCGCTGGCGACGGTAACGCATTCGCGTATCCTTTTGCCGTGCTGGTATGGATGGATCTGGAGATGACTGGCCTCGACCCGGCTCGTCATGTGATCGTCGAAATCGCCACGTTGGTGACCGATGACGACCTCAACATCATCGCCGAAGGCCCGGATCTTGTCGTTCACCAAGACGATGCAGCACTTGCCGAGATGGACCCGGTGGTGGTCGAGATGCACACGCGCAGCGGGTTGCTCGAGTCGATCCGTGCCTCCACGATGACGCTCGCCGATGCGGGTGCGCAGACGTTGGAGTTCATCAAGTCCCATGTCAGCGAGCCGCGGCGGGTCCCGCTGTGTGGCAACTCGATCGGGATGGACCGACGGTTCTTGGCCGCGTACCTGCCCGAGATCGAGGAGTACCTCCACTATCGCTCTGTCGATGTCAGCACGGTGAAGGAGCTCGTCAAGCGTTGGTATCCGGCGCTCAACAGCAGCCGGCCGCGCAAGGCCGGGGCACATCGGGCGCTCGACGATGTCATGGAGAGCGTCGCGGAGATGAAGTTCTACCGCGAGCACGTTTTCGTGCACGAGGATGCTGCGATTGCTGTTGCGCCGGAGCCGTCTACGGATGCGGTGACCGGTATGGCGAGTTCGCCCGAATCCAGTTGACGACGTCCGCCGGCGGCACCCGTCTCTCGGTCACGTCGTCCAGCAGCGATCGGAGGCGAGACAGCTCGTTCGAGGAGCTGATGCCATACCGAAGGGGGTTCGAGCCCGTGACAGTCGTGCAGACAAGGCAGGCGCGCGGGTGCATCGGGCTGAAATGCTGGCCGTTCAATGGTCGAACAAGCACGCCGCACAAGGTCTCGCGCCGCCGACCTTCCGGCCGCACGCTGGTCCGCAACGCATGGGTCTTGCCAAAGGGTGCGACAGAACCTCCACGCTCGTAACCCGTGCCCGACCAGACGTCGCCGATCACCTGCCCCGGTAGCGGTCGAACGGTGCGCCGGTGCTCGAAGCCGTGGCGGTGTTCGTACGCTCGTTGGCGACAGGCGTGGTTGCAATACAGACGTGGCCGGCCCGGCCTACGGGCGATTACGAACTCGGCGGCGCACCATGAGCATGGCCGATGAGTCTGATGGGGTTGAGCGATACAAGTCATGACGACGTTGTACGCCGGGGGTGTCACGGGGATCGCGGTCCCGGTGCGCCACCGATGGCCAGTAGTCGAAGCCAAGAGGTCCCACCCTCGACGCCCGATCCCTTGCGAATCGTCAGTGACGCAACGCGCCCGCGGAGTCCCGTGCCCCCGCCCTTGCGAATCGTCAGTGACGCAATGTCGTCAGGCCGATTGCCCGCGCCAGGCCCTACCGAATCGTCAGTGACGCAATCCCGCGACGCGGACGCTCGTTTCGTCACGGACGATTCACAACGACGCCCGCGGAGCACCGGCGCTCGTTTCGTAACGGACGATTCACAAGGCAGCCGCACGGGGCATACAACGCCAACGGCGGGTCGGCGGGTCGGCTGGCAGCTCCAACTCAGGCGTGGACGCTTGGCGATGGTGGACGTCTGACTCGGAAGGCGATCAGGCAGCGGTCTTGATCGTCGACGAGCCATCCTTCGTGGCCGTCCTGGCCATCGCCGCCGGCGATGAAATCGATGCCGCCGACACGGAGCGCAACACTAGGGTCCACGGAAGATCGGTACTCGACCTCAACTCGCAGGGGCGCTCGCAGATCACGCCTGCGGGCGAGCATCTCTTCGACGATCACGAAGGCGATGGCGTTGTTCATGTGGTTCATCACGTCGAAGTCAGCGAAGCGGGCGTGCCATGGGCGCACGTCGAGTCCTTGTGGCGGACCGGCGAGGCTCAATCTGGATGAGATCGTGCGACTTTGCGTGCTCGGCGAGAACACGCCGTGGAACTCCGAACCGGGCGGAACGGGCCGGAGCGTTTCGCTGTGAAGATGAACCCACAAGGTCGCTGAACTGATCGATCCACCACTACCGGCGCTACGCAGATCGACCCGACGCTCGGCCCATCGCGACCCAAGACCAGAGCACCACGTGACCATGTCGAGTGGTTCGAGATAC
>JANMMQ010000544.1:0-9677 GCA_031373465.1 Ilumatobacteraceae bacterium
CCCCGCCGTCGACCCCAAGAGCTACGCCGACCTCTTTGCAAATGAGACCCCGGAGCAGCAAACGACGCGTGGCCAACGCGACATGCGCACCGCAAAAGAGACGGCTGAGTTCGTTGCCCTGCAGCGCTTGGGCTTCGACGCCAAGCTGACCCCTGGCGACGTAGTCATCGACGAGTTGGTCTGCCTGAAGGCCAGCGACGACGGGCGCAGCTGCGTGACGACGGCGCCGTCCGACAAGGCGTTGGATCCCGGCGACAAGCTGTTGAAGGTGGACGGCGTACCGCTCCACGTCGTCGACGATCTGGCACCGATCCTCGCCAAGCACAAGCCCGGCGACAAGGTCCAAGTCGAGTACGAGCGCGATGGCAAGACGGGCAGCGGAGAGATCGAACTGATCGCGTCACCCGACGAGCCCGAGCGCACCATCGTCGGGTTCCTACCCAGCGACACGGCGATTGTCAGCCTTCCTTCCGACGTCAAGATCGATATCGACACTGAATCGATCGGTGGCCCCTCCGCCGGTTTGGCATTCACACTGACTCTCATCGACCAGTTGTCCCCGGGTGACCTGATGGGTGGCAAGCGCATTGCGGTCACCGGCGCGATCAACATCAACGGCCAGGTCGGCGCTATCGGTGGGCTGTCGTCGAAGGCTTCGGCCGTGCTGCAGTCGGGGGCGAAGTACTTCCTCGTTCCGACCGCCCAGGGTGAGGCGGACATCGCCAAGGCACGCGAAGTGGTCGGCGATGCAGTGGAGATCATCCCTGTCGGCACCCTCGACGAGGCGTTGGCCGCGTTGAAGCGCATCGGCGGCGACGTGCCGCCAGCCGTCGAGACACCGCCGACCACGGATTCCGCGCCCGGCAGTTCGGTCCCCGGCAACACGGCCCCGTAGCCGACGCGCCACGCCGCGTCAAGGGATTGCCACTATTTTCGTGGTTCCCCGACCTACGATTGCGCGTAATGGCACTTTCGTTTTCACGTCCAGACCCGTCGTCGCCCGACGCGGTGGCGGCAGCCTCGTTCTCGACGGGTCGCCGCGGGTACGACCAGACAGAGGTGCGCGATCTGTTGAGAATGGTCGCCGCCGAGATGGCCCGGCTGCAGGAACGGGAGAAGTTCCTCGAGCGCGAGCTTCGCACCGCGCAGCGCGGCCAGGGCAACTCCGCCATTGCACTCGACGAAGAAGTGGTCACGCGCATGCTCGGCGAAGAGGCCGCGCGCATCCTGCAGACAGCGCGCGAGGCTGCCTCACAGATCAAGCTGCGGTCGGAAGACGCCGCATCGCGCATGTTGCGCGAGGCCACCGACGAGGCCCAGCGGATGCGCGAAGAGGCCGAGGTCGAAGCGGCCCGCCGCCGTCAGGATGCATCTGCCGATGCTGAATCCGAACTGGTCATGGCCAAGCAGCAGGGCCGCGAGATGGTCAACGAAGCCCGCGCCTACCGCGAGCGTGTGCTCAGTGAGCTGGCCCGCCGTCGCGAGCTGGCCCGGCAGCAGATCGAACAGCTGATGCACGGCCGCGACCGCCTGCTGCAGGCGTTCGAGCGCTCGCGCCTGGTAGCGGTCGACGTCATGGCCGAGTTGACGCCCCTCGGCGAGCCGTCCGAGTACGTCAACCTGGCACCGACCACCGGTCCGGTGCCGCTGATGGTCCCCAACCAGCGCGCCCCCGAAGAGCCCGTTCAGGATCTGCCGGTTTCCGTCACGGTCGTCGACGTCGACGAGGAGGTCGCCGACACGCCGGACGAGGTCGACGAGATCGTGTCGATCGAAGTCCTCGTGCTCGAACCGGTCGAAGATGTCGACAACACCGTTCTGCTCATGCGCGAGACGCACGAGGTGCACGATCACGACGAGCTCGACGATGCGCGTAAGGCCGCCCCGGTGGTGGCTCTGTTCGGTGGCGACGACGATGACGAGACCGGCTCGGTCGAAGGCCCAACTGCCACGGTCGACGACCTCTTTGCGCGCCTGCGCGCAGCACGAGCCGAGTCCGTCATCGAGAGTGCTCAGCAAGACGAAGCGGCTGATGATGCGTCGGCCGCCGACGCATCATCCGCCGACTCCACCGAGCCGGACGACGCCGACGCGACCAGGATGTTGACCATCGTCGAAGACCTCGCTGTGTTCCAGGCATCGCCCGAGGCACCGACGGTCGAAGAGGCGCTGGACGATTCGTCCTTCGGTCAGCGCGAGGCCTCGTTGACACCGCTCATCGTGGCCTCTGCCCGCAAGCTGAAGCGCGTGCTCGCCGACGAGCAGAACGAGATCCTGCACGCCCTCCGACGTAAGGAGCCGGTCAGCACGATCGACACGATGCTGCCGTGGCAGACCGAGCAAGCGACTCGGTACGCGGCGGCCATCACCACGGAGCTCGAGAAGGCCGCCCTCCTCGGCGCAGCCAGCATCGACAGCGGCACGACGAAAGAGCACAAGGCCGATATCAACCGCAATGGTGCGACGAAAGCTGCGATCGAGGCGTTGACCAGCAAGATCGTCGTACCTCTCCGCGAGCGGCTCGAGCGTGCGGTCAGCGACGCAGATGGCGACAACGAAGAGCTCGCCAACATGGTGCGCGGCATCTACCGGGAGTGGAAGACCCAGCGGATCGACGAGCATCTCGATGATGTGGCTCGCGCCGCGTTCGGCCGTGGTGCCCTGGCCGCGGTGGTCCCGGGAACGAAGATCTGCTGGATGGTCGACCCCAACGGTCCGGCTTGTCCCGACGCAGAAGACAACGCGCTTGCGGGCGAGGTTGCAGCCGGGCAACCGTTCCCCACTGGCGACACGTGCGCTCCCGCGCACGAGGGTTGCCGCTGCATGCTTGCACTAGCACCCCGATAGTCTCGCCGGAGTGCGGAACCCGTCCGACCTTCCACCCCGCGGTGCCGCATCGATGAGAGCCCGTCGATTCTCCGACAAGGGCCGCATCGCCCTGATCGCCGTCGCCGTCGTGATTGTCGGTGTGCTGCTGTTCGGGCGGTTCTTCGCCGGCTTCTTCACCGACTACCTGTGGTTCGACTCGGTCGGGCGGGCCGGTGTCTTCTCCACCGTGCTGCGCTCGAAGCTGTTGATGTTCTTCCTGTTCGGCGGCACCTTCGTCGCCCTGGCGATCCTCAACCTGATCATCGCCGATCGCCTGGCGCCGTCGGCGTTCTCGGCCAACACGCATCCGGTCGTCGAGCGTTTCCACGAGTTCTTCGGACACCGCTTGCGCTCGCTGCGCATCGCCGTCGCCACCGTCGCTGGCCTGTTGTTCGCCGCGCCCGCAGTGGGTCACTGGCAGGACTGGCTCATGTTCCGCAACTCCCAGCGATTCGGGATCGCCGATGCGCAGTTCGGCCATGACGTCGGCTTCTACATGTTCCGCCTGCCCTTCATCGCCTTCGTCCTCGACTGGTTGTTCGCCGCGTTGGTGTTCATCACGTTGCTGGTCATCGCCACTCATGTCCTCAGCGGCGGGATCATCATCCAGCCGCCGCGGCCGAAGGTGCGCCGCGCCACCAAGGCCCACGTCGCGGTGTTGCTTGCGGCGCTCGCGGTCGTGAAGGCGGGCGACTACTGGCTGACGCGGTACGAACTGACGACAGACTCGCGCGGGTTCGTGCGCGGGCTGCTGTACGCCGCAGCCAAGGCACAGCTGCCGGCCGTCGTGCTGTTGACGCTGATCGCCTTGCTCGTGGCGGGTCTGTTCCTGTCGACGCTGCGCACCAACTCGTGGCGCATCCCCGTCGTCGCATCCGCGCTGTGGGCAGTGATCGCGCTCGTCGGCGGGATCATCTATCCGGCAGCAATCCAGGCGCTGGTCGTCAACCCCAACCAGCGCGACAAAGAGGCACCGTACATCGTTCGCAACATCGATGCCACGAAGCACGCGCTCGGCATCGACAACGTCGCGGTGAAGGAGGTCAGCTTCGCCGACATCACCGAGCGTGCACTGACCGACGACGTCACGCCGCTGACCAACGTACGGTTGCTTCGCCCCGAGGCGATGGTCGGTCGCTTCCGCACGGATCAGAGCCAGAAGGCCGGGTTGACGATCAACGACCTCGACCCCGATCGCTACAACCTCGACGGGCGCGTGCAACAGGTGTCGGTCGCAGCTCGCGAGCTCGATCTGTCGGCGATCGCCAACAAATCGTGGCAGGGTCAGCACCTCATCAACACCCACGGTTGCGGGATCGTCGAGGCACCGTCGGCACAGATCAAGGATCGCCGGCCCGACTATCGCGAGGTGAAGCTTGACCGGCCCGAGATGTACTACAGCGACGACATCTCCGGCTATGCGATCGTCGACACCGGCGTCAGCGAAGAGAGCTGCCCCGGCTACGACGATCCCGGTCCGTACTCGGGGACCGGCGGCATCAAGCTCGACTCGGTGTTCAAGCGGATGGCCTTCGCTCTCAGCTACCTCGACTACAACATGATCGGTTCCGGTGCCATCGGCAACGACTCACGGTTGGTGTCGATCCGCCGTGTCGAGGATCGGGCCAAGAAGTTGGCGCCGTTCCTGTCGTACGACAACGACCCGTATCCCGTCGCGCTCAACGGGCGCGTGGTGTGGGTGATCGACGCATACACGACCTCCGATCGGTATCCATACGCGCAGAGCGGTGATCGCACTCAGCTGAACGCGGGCAGCGGATTGGATCACCCGTTCAACTACGTGCGCAACAGCATCAAGGTCGTCGTCGACGCGTACAACGGAACGGTCGACTTCTACATCGTCGACGATGTCGACCCCGTCGCCAAGGTGTGGCAGTCGGCGTTCCCCGGCATGTTCAAGAACCGCGACCAGATACCGGCTGATCTCGCGGCCCACTTCCGCTACCCCGAAGAACTGTTCCGAGTACAGACCTCGGCGTATTCGAAGTACCGATTGAGCCCGCAGGCATTCTTCGGTCGCACCGGCGCATGGTCTGTTGCCCAGGCACCGATCGCCCGGCCGCGCGGCACCGCCGCCGTGGTCACCTCCGACAGCGTCCAGGGAGACTCGACAGCCGCCCAAGCGGATCTGGCCACGGAATCCGGCACCGAACGGTTCGTGCCGTACTACTCGATGCTGCGATCGCCGGGCGAGACCCAAGCCTCGTTCAAGTTGCTGCGACCATTCGTGCCGTTCTCCACCGACGACAGCAAACGAAACCTGCAGGCGTTCATGACGGCCAGCAGCGACCCGCAGGACTACGGCTCGCTGGTCGCCTACGAGGTCACGTCTTCGGAGGACGGGCCGTTCACCGTATCCAACACGATGAACACCGAGTCGAGTGTGTCCCAACAGATCAGCTTGCTCAACATCGAAGGCACCGACGTGGTGTTCGGTGATCTGCAGATGGTGCCGGTCGGCGGCGGCTTGCTGTGGGTGCGTCCCGTGTACGTGCAGCCGTCCGTTCCGGACCCGAGGAACTCGCAGCCGACCATCGAGCTTGTGCTCGTGTCGCAAAACGATCGCGCTGCGTTCGGAAGTTCGTTGAGCAGTGCGCTGGCCAAGTTGTTCCCGGGTTTCAAGGCCAACATCGGCGACGTCGTCGGCAACGCACCGCCCGACACCGGCAACGCCGGCGGGGGCGTGGTCACCCCACCGACGACGGGCAAGACGCCGGCAGAGCTGCTCGATGAAGCGGAGACGCTGTTCGCCGAAGCCGATCAGGCGCTGGACAATCACGATCTGGCGACGTATCAGGCACGGGTCGAACAAGCCCGTGCGTTGGTGCAGCAAGCGGTCGACGCGCTGCAGAGCTAATCGTCGTTGTCGTGACCCTGGCGCAGTAGCTCGGCCAGCGATGCCAGATCCTGACGGAACGCGATCTCGTACCGCGCCTGTTCGTTGGCCAGCTTGACCTGGCCGCCGCGCAACGCGTCGACGACTTCTTCGCTGACCGATCCCTCGGCCACCTCCGGCAGGCGCTGTCCGAGCCCGTCGATGTCGCGACCGAGCTCGCTGAGCTGGTTGGCCAACTCGGTGCTGACGTTGGTCAGTCGCTGATCGAGCAGCGCCATGTGATCGCGAACGGCACGTGCCTCGGAGTCGTTTGCGCGTAGACGCTCAGCGACTTCCTGCAACTGCCCACGCACTTCCTCGTCCATGTCGCCGCTGGGCTGCTCGCCCATCTGGGCGACGCGGTCGCGCAGAGCCGACAGTTGGCCGCCCAACTCAGCTTGGGCAGCGACGCGTGCATTGAGTTGCTGCAGCTGCGCGGCCAAGCCATCGACGGAGGCGAGTCGTTGCTCCATGTTGTCGAGCTCACTCATTCGATCGTGGAGTGTCTCCACGCCGGCCACGCGTTGATGGAGATGATCGAGCTCGTTCATGCGCTGTTTCAAGTGATCGATCTCGCCGAGGCGGTGGCGAACCTGGTCGAGGTCGTTGATCCGAACTTGCACGGCAGCGATTCGCTCGAGTGTTTCCGGGTCAGGTCCGCTCATGGTGAGGGGAGGAGGCGGCATCGCTGCGGCCTCGGCGGCCGCCGCATTGGCCGAGTCGAGCTCGATGCGCAGCTGAGTGATCTGTGCTTCGAACTCAGCGAGCTTCGGAGCGTGGTCCTGCAGGCCGAACATCCGATTGTGCAGGGCGTCGACCTTGGCCGACAGCTCGTCGTGGTTGTAGCCGGTCCCCGAATCGCCGCTCACAGCCGCTACGCCGCCGGCGTCGGCGATCTGCTGCTGCAGTTGCACCACCATGTCGGCAACTTCGGTGATGTCGTTGCGCTCGGTCGAGAATGCTGCGGCCGCCGCGTCGAGCGAGCTGAGCCGGGACTCGAACATTTCTCTGGCCTGTTCGCTCTCGTCGAGACGGGCACGCATGTCCCTGAGCTCGGAACGCAACGCCAGAAAATCAGCAGGGTCGACGCCGCCCTTGCGGGTCTTCATCTTCGTGGGCTTGGGCGCCTTCACCGGCTTGGCCGACGCGGCGGGCCTCGGAAGTGTCGGGGTGGGCGCAGGAGGCGGGGGCGTGTAGGGAGCTGACGGTGCTTCGAGGTTGGGTGGATCGGCCAAGTGCGGCAGGTCTTCGACCTTTGGCAGTTCGACCTTTGGCAGTTCGACCTTTGGAAGCAACTCCTCCAGCCTGTCCATCTGATCCATTTCGGGGTCGGCCTTGTCGGCCATTTTCTGCACGATGATCGACTTCGGCTTCTTGCTGAACAGTCCCACTGAGGTGTCCACACTTCCCTGGGTTTGTGCGAATTGCTGTCCGCTACCGTACCTCCTCCACTCCAACGGTGGGTGGAGCAACGACCACGCAACAACCGATCACGTCGCCTCGGGTGATGTGGTCGTCGAGGTGCCGGCGGTCGTGTTCCCAGGCTTTGTAGCCGTCGCGGTCGCGGCAGTTTCGCTCGATCCAGTCGTCGATCCGCGCCGCTACGCGGGCCCATGCGGGATCCGGTGTGGGATCACCGCAACCCACCTCGACGACCTCGAGCCCGTGTGGTCTGCACAGGTCGATGACCGTCGCAGGTGTGCGGAACACGTTCGGCGCGCTCGACAGATCGGACTCGTCGGCCGCATACAAGTCGGCGATCGCCAGGTGACCTTTCGGAGCCAGCAGTCGCCTCGCTTCGTTCACCACTTCATGAGGCTCTTCGATGAGCGACAGCAACCCGCACATCACCACAGCGTCGGCGCACCCGCCCGGTAGCCCCGTGTGCGTCGCGTCCCCGTCGATCTGGTGCAGGTGCGGGAAGCACTCCTGCGCTGTCTCTCGAGCCAAGTCCGAGGGCTCGACGGCGTAGATGGAGGCTCCGGTCGCTCGGCGCAGGTACTCGCTCGCGCCGCCCACGCCGGAGCCGATGTCGACGATGGTTCGCAGTGGCGATCGCATCGCTCTCACCATCGTCCGTAGGGCAGCGGGGAACGCGGCCCCCGGACTGATCGCGGCCGGCAGATACTGGTCGCGGAGGCCGAGAGCCCTCGCTGCCTCGGCCCGCCATGTGACCGGCCCACCGAAGAAGGTTTCGGATGCGGAGTCGGTCGCGGCAGGGAATGTTGTCGACATCGCTGATGCAATGCCCGCCCACGACGAGGTTTAAACCCGCTCGCGCTGTCTCTGGTTTGAGGGGTTGTGATCGAAATGGAGGTTCGCTACCGTATTCATCTCACTCCGACGCGGGGTGGAGCAGCTCGGTAGCTCGTCGGGCTCATAACCCGAAGGTCGCAGGTTCAAATCCTGCCCCCGCCACCAATCGGCCCTGGTCACGGCAGATGCTGCGGCCAGGGTCGAGTCGCGTCTGGTGACGTTCTACCGTGACTTCTACCGGGTAGAAGCCGGTAGAACTTCGCCGGGTTCGAGGAGGCTTGCGAATGTCTCCGCCGCCTGCTCTTGCATTCGTGGGATGACGTGCTGGTAGGTCGCCATGGTGAAACCGGGGGTCGAGTGTCCGAGTCGTTCGCTGACGACCTTGATCGGTACCCCGGCTTTGAGTAGCAGGGTGGCGTGAGTGTGGCAAGTCGTGGAATCGAAGCCGGGGAAGGCCGGATCGGTAGACGAGTTTCTGGAACGCGTCCGAGAGCAGTTGTGGGTGAGTTGGTGTTCCGTCGGGGCGGGCGAAGACGTAGCCGTCGGGTCGTCGCGATCGAACTCGGGATCCTCGTTGGCGCGCAGCTGTCGCCAGGCGTGCAGGACGTGAATTGTGCGTGGATCGAGGTTGACCGCTCGCCGGGCGGTGCGGGACTTGCCGCGTGTTTCATGAAGTTCGTAACCGACCGATATCAATGAGCGAGTCACCGATAGGTGTGCGGTGTCGAAGTCGACGCCACCCCAACGGAGACCGAGGATCTCGCCGCGTCGCATCCCCGTGTTGGCGGTGGACACAATCTTGTGCATGACGGAATGCTTCGTGAGGCGTCGTGGCTGAACATCCTTGGCTCGGCATCGACCTCGACGTGTACGAGCGTCACATGACTGATGCGAGCGTCAGCCAGATCCAGCGGCTCCGCGAGATCACCGAGGACCAGCTCGCCACGCACACTCCTCGAACGGTCGGAATCCTGGGCGTGGCCGGCGGAAATGGGCTCGATGTCATCGACCCGACGGCTGTCGATACCGTCTATGGATTCGACATCATCCGCGCTACATCGACGCCTGTGAAGCCCGGTATCGCGACACGTTCGGCGACCGCCTCCATCTGGTCGTTTCGAACATCGATCGGTCTGTGAGGATCGAGCGCGTCGATCTCCTCATCGCCAACCTCTTCGTCGAATACATCGGTGTCGAGGAGTTCGCTGCCTTCGCTGCCGCGAACTCTCACTCGATCGGTCTGCTGTCCTGCGTGACCCAGCACAACGACGAAGAAGGCTTCGTCAGTGCGACAGAACTCGCATCGTCGTTCGACGCCCTCGCATCGATCTCGTCGGACATCGACGTCGACGAGCTGACATTTGCATTGGCCGGTGCCGGCTTCGCGGCCTCGACGAGCAGTGACTATGAGCTGCCGAACGGCGAGGTGTTGCGACGAAGAGACTTCGCCGCGTCCGCAGGCCACTCGTGATGCGGTAGTGCTTAGGACCGCACTCGGTTGACAGTTCGCATGCAAGATGGCATGGTAAGTGACATGCAGATGTTTTGTCCAGTGCGGATGTGGCGATGAAGGTTGTCGTCGTAGGTGGCGGGCTGTCTGGACTGGTGGCGGCGCGGCGTCGAAGGGAGGCTGGCGACGAGGTTGTCGTGCTGGAGG
>JANMMQ010000047.1:0-14348 GCA_031373465.1 Ilumatobacteraceae bacterium
GGCTCGTCGAGCGACATGACGGTAGCCCCGCGAGTTCGCAGTTCCCGCGACAAAGTCCTGCTCAGAGCACTGAGCCCGCCATACTGGCCGATCACGATGCGGATCTGAGCCACTGATCCGAGGCCGGCGCGCAGCCGCTCACGCTCACGCACAGCGGCAATTCCCGGGCCCGCACCGGTCTGGGAGGTCATGACCGTCAGCGTGCGCACGGTGTCCTTGCCGCACACTCCGTCGGGCGTGGTGCCGCAGTTCGACTGAAATTCCTCCAGCGCCCGTGCCGTGCTGGGCCCCAGGATGCCGTCGACCCGGCCACAGTCGAAACCGAGCCGGCCCAGCCGCGACTGCAATTCGGCAACGTCGTCGCCGCGCAGGTTCGGTGAGGTCAGGAACAGCAGGCGATCGCCCAGCTTCCAGCTGGCCTCGACGAGCGCCGTCCATGTCTGCTCGTCGCAGACACCGTCGCACCGGAGACCTCGGCCGGACTGGAACGCGCGAACAGCGTCTTCAGTGGCAGGACAAAAAGCCGCCGCCTCGGCGCCGGCGGCGGGTGGGAACCCGGCGGCACCGAGGCGGCGCTGCAAATCGCGTATTGCCTCGCCGCGCTGACCGGGTGTCAGCGGGAAGTAGGCAGAAATTCGTCGAGCTCCTGCAGGAGTTGACCCTTGCCCTTTGCGCCCACCAGACGCTTGCGCACCGCACCACCGTCAAAGATCAACAACGTGGGGATGCTCATGACGTTGAAGCGCATGGCGATCTCGGGGTTCTCATCGACGTTGAGCTTGGCGATCGTGACATGTTCGCCCTGCTCATCGGCAATCTCTCCGAGGATCGGGGCGATCATCTTGCACGGACCACACCACTCGGCCCAGAAGTCGACGATCACAGGCTTGTCGGCCGCAGCCACCGCCTCGTCGAACGTGGAAGTGGTGAGGGTGACGATGCCAGCGGTCATGGCGGGGGTCCTTTCGATTGAGATCGTGATGCTATCCGCACTCAACGACACCGCTGCGACAACCATTCCCAGCGTCTTCGTGACCCTCGGCACGAGCGTCACGACCGTTTTCAGGCGACGGACTCCAGCCAACGCTCCGAGTCGATGGCGGCCATACAGCCAGATCCGGCCGCTGTGACCGCCTGGCGGTAGGTGTGATCCTGCACGTCCCCGCAGGCGAAGACGCCGGGGACGTTTGTGTACGAACTGCCCGGCTTGGTGATGAGGTAGCCGTTGTCGTCCATGTCGAGCACACCCTTGAAAACGTCGGTGTTGGGACGATGCCCGATGGCGACGAACAGTCCAGTGACCGGCAACTTGGTGACCTCGCCAGTCAACACGTTGCGAACAACAGCGCCCTCGAGCTTGGTGTCGCCGATCAGGTCTTCGACGACCGTGTTCCACATGATCTCGATCTTGGGGTTGTTGAAAGCCCGCTCCTGCATGATCTTCGATGCTCGAAGGGTGTCGCGCCGGTGGATGAGAATGACCTTCGTCGCGAACTTCGTGAGGAACGTTGCTTCCTCAACCGCGCTGTCGCCCCCGCCCGCGACCGCGATCTCCTGTCCGCGAAAGAAGAACCCGTCGCACGTAGCGCACGTTGACAGGCCGTAGCCGAGCAACTTGGCCTCGGCTTCGAGCCCGAGCATCAGGCTCTGCGCGCCGGTCGAGACGATCACCGCGTCAGCGGTGAAGTGTCGATCACGGACGCTGACCTTGAACGGACGCTCGCTGAAGTCGACGGCCGTAACCTTCTCGGTGAGGAACTCGGCCCCGAAGCGCTCCGCCTGAGCACGGAACATCACCATCAGCTCCGGGCCCATGATGCCGTCGGGGAATCCAGGGAAGTTCTCGACATCCGTCGTGAGCATCAACTGCCCTCCGGGTTGATCGGACGTGCTCGATGGTTCGCCTTCGATGACAAGAGGATGGAGGTTGGCGCGTGCTGAGTAGATCGCGGCGGTGAGGCCGGCCGGGCCCGACCCGATGATGATGACGTGGTGGTGGCTCATGCCTCTTCGTTTTCAAAGCGCTTGCGCATCATCACTGATCCACCGATGACAAGGAGCCCGCCAAAGACCATGTACGACACCCACACCGACGAGTCGTGATCGGTACCGATGGCGATGAGCCGCTGGAGGAACTTCGTACCGAGGATCACCATCAACGCGACCGTCGCCGGAGCGGCGATGAGGATGACGATCCCGAACACGATTGCGCGCACAGCGGTGACAGCGCGATCGGTGACGGTTGTACGTACCTTGCCGACGTAACGATCGATGGTTTCGGCGAGATCAGAGGCCCAATTTGGGTCGGTCAGTGGGTTACCTGGCATGCATTCAGCCTACTGCCCAGTCGTGCTTTGCCGAACTGGCGACGAGGGCTACGGTCCGGCGTCCAGGAGCACGTGGCAGTTGACCAAGTCGACCGCCTGCAACGTGTCGGTTGTTCGGTTGCGAGCAACGAACGCCGCCTTGCCTTGGAACACGATCGGGCCGAGCACGGTCTGATCGGATCTGACACACGCTTGCGAATAGCTTCCAGACCCTCCCGGCGTCTGAGCGGAAGGCGCGGCCGACGCCGGGGTAGAGGAACCACTTTCGAGTTGCGCGGCGTACTGAATCAACTGTTCTCGGGTGTTAATCGCGGGGCCGGCGGAGGGCGCGTTTTCGACTGCGGCACCACCTGTGGCAGCTGCCGCGGTGGAACCCGCCGTCTGGTCTGCCGCGGCGACCTTGAGCTGAGGCAGTTTCGTTGCTGAGTCAGCGGCAGCTGAAACGGTGTTGTCGGAAGCGGAGCTCGACTTGGCGTCGTTGCTACGAGAAGCATTGAGTGCCGCAACCGCGACGACGAGACCGATCACGAGCACAGCAGCGACGCGTGTGACCACGCGGTAGGCACGCATGCGGCGTGACTGCAACGACATGACGGTGGCCGCAGCGATCGGCGGCGCAACGGAAGGGACATCTCTTGCATCGAACTCGGCGAGTGCGGCGGCTATCGCAGTGGATCGAGCGCCGGCATCGACATCCGCGGACTCAATCAGGAACGCACGGACTCGAGAGAAGGAATCGACCATGGACATGACGTCGGGATCGGTCTCGACGGAGGCGCGCTCAGCCGGGTCGAGTTCGTCGTCGAGGTAGGCGCTGGCCAGTTCGGCGTTGAGCGGGAGTTCGTCGTCGTTCATGGTGCTCTACTTGGACGTTCTGGATCGGTCTGCTGGTTCCCATCCTCCGCCGACAGCGCTTTGGCGAGGGCCGCCCGCCCGCGGGCGATCCGGCTCTTCACCGTGCCTGCGGGGATGTCGAGCACCTCGGCGATCTCGGCGTAGTCGAGGTCGGCGACATCGCGGAGCACCACTGGGATGCGGAACTCGTCGCTGAGGGAACGCAACGCCAGTTCGAGGGCCATGTGGTCACCGATTGCGTCGACGCGACGACCGCTGTCAGGGTCGGCGACCTCGGCGTGTGGGTACTCGTCGTCATCCGTGGCAGTCGGCACAGCACGACGCTTTCGCCGCCGGAGCTCGTCGAGACTGGCATTCGTGGCGATGCGGTACGCCCACGTCCCGAACGACGACCGTCCGTCGAAGCGATCCAGGTTGCGCACGATTGCGATCATGGCGTCCTGCGCGGCGTCGGCAGCATCGGCTTCGTGGCCGGTGATCCGCCGACACACCGCCTGGACGCGCTCGTAGTGGCGACGGAGCAGCTGGTCGAGCGCCCCACGGTCTCCCCCCTGGGCTGCAGTCACCAGCTCGTGGTCGGCGAGCTGTGTTGGGATGGCGGCGATAGTACCGCCGCGTGCACGGTCAGCTGGGGACAAAGTCCATTTCCGAGATGTCGCCCCGGTACGGGTTCTTGGTGCACTCAGGTGTCTTGGCCAACTGCTTGAACAGCACGAGCACGTATCGAGTCGGTTTGTTGATCGACACAGTGACGACCTCGGGATCAGCACCCACCGCCCGCTTCAACGGAGAGCCCCAATCGGCGATCTTCGTCGGGATTGCTCCATCGATCGCGGTGAGGATCTGAACCTGATACGGAGCGCTTGCGATCGAGACGGCGAACGTTCCGATCACCCCGGTCCCCAGATCCGCGACGATGCCAACTCCCGTCTTGCCGCCCATCGTCCTCGATCCGTAGCACAGCGTGGACCACACGGTCGCAGGGTTACCGTCGATCGCCAGCGCCGCGAGTGCGTCGTTCTCCTGGCCGTCCGTGCCCTCCGGGTCGTACGTCGTGACCTTGACGATCTTCGAGGTTGGCGCGCCGGTCGGCGCGATCGTGGTGGTGACCGGCACCACTGTCGAGGGAGCGGCGAAGCCAGTGCTGGGCGTGTTGTCGCGTAGCGTGGCCCACAACAATCCACCGAGGATGAGTGCCACCGCGAGGAGCCCACCGACGAGGATCAGCGAAGGACCGCGGCGTTGCTCGAAGGTGCGATTCGGCTGAAGGCGCGGCCTCGTGGTGCTCGTCGGCGTTCGGTCGCTGCGGTGCGCCGGGCCCACCGGTCGACCGGTTCGCGGCGGCACGGGTCGATAGCCGCCTTCGGTCTCGGGCTGCGTGAGAGGGTTTTCGGATGTCGGTCGGCGGCCCGGCGCTGCCCCAGTGGGGGTCGCAGAGCCGCCGGGATCGTCGGCTCTGGTGGCGATCCGAGTGAGCGCCACACGCAGTTCCGAACCAGTCGCGAACCGATCCATCGGGCGGCGGGCGAGGAGCCGATGGATGAGCTCGGCGAGACCGTATGGGAGTGTAGGACGCAGCCGGGCGAGGTCGGTGGGATCGCGATTGAGTCTCGCGAGCGCTGTGTCGGTATCGGTCTCACCCAGAAACGGCACGCGTCCGGCAAGGCATTCGTAGAGCACCAGACCCAGCGAGTAGAGATCGGCGCGGCCGTCGAGCTTCTTCCCACGGACTTGTTCCGGCGAAAGGTATTTGGCCGTGCCCATCATCACGTTGGCACTGGTGAGATCGTCGCCGGTGGCTCCGAGGCCCTTGGCGATGCCGAAGTCGGTGAGCAGAACGCGGCCGTCAGGTGTGATGAGGATGTTGCCCGGCTTCACATCGCGGTGCACGAGGCCGGCACGATGAGCAGTGTCGAGCGCGGCGGCGACGCACGAGCCGATGTGGATGGTGAGATCTGCGCTCAGCCGACGCTGTTCGTCGAGCAGCTGACGCAGGCTCTTTCCGTTGACGAGCTGCATCACGACGGCGAGCCGGCGACTGTTGCCGCTCGTGTCTTCGATTGCGTCGTACACGGCAACGATGTTGGGATGACTCAGCTGAGCAACAGCGATCGCTTCGCGGCGAAAGCGTTCGGCAACGACCGGGTCGGCGGCCAGCGTCGGTTTCAACAGCTTCACCGCGACCTGGCGCGTCAAGGCCAGGTCGGTCGCCAGCCAGACTTCCGCCATGCCGCCTTGCGCGAGCCGTCGCTCCAGCTGGTAACGCTGGGCGAGTATCGACGCAGAGATGGGTGGTGGGCTGGCCGCCCCAGGGATCGTTGCTGACATGTCCGCCCTCGAACGCTAGTGGCGCAGGGCTGTGGAAACCGGGCAATAGGTCAGGCGCGGGTGAAGAACGCAACTCCGATCGTGCCGCGGCCCGCATGCGAACCGACGACGGGTCCGATGTCGCCCACGACGATCTCGCCGTCGACGTGCGGACGCAACATCTCCACGAATTGATCGACGTCGCGGCAGTCTGCTTGTAGGACGAACAATCTGTCGAGCCCGTCCACCGCGGCGACCTTCTCGACGAGAAAAGCCAACGCCTTGCTACGTGTCCTCTGCTTGCCGCCTTGCTCGACCTTGCCGTCGCGCACCTCGATGATCGGTTTGATCGCGAGCGCTGAGGCCAGCAGCGCCTTCGCACCGCCGATTCGACCGCCCTTCTTGAGGTTGTCGAGCGTGTCGAGCGCACCCCACACGTGGGTGCGACCTGCCAGATCGTGAGCATGGGCGACGATCTCGTCGTGTGTTGCGCCTTCGGCCGCAAGCCGGGCACACGAAGCGACGATGGCGCCCTGCCCGAGCGTGACGGACCGGCTGTCGATCACGGTGACCGGGATGACATCGGCGACCGAGCGGGCAGCCACCTCGGCCGATTGCATCGTGGCCGACAACGCTCCGCTCAACGAGATGGTCACCACACTGGTAGCTCCCGCCTCGGCAAGCTTGCGGTACGTCTGCTCGAACTCGCCGGGTGCCGGCGCCGATGTCTCCGGCAATGTCGCTGAGGCGGCGCACTTCTCCCAAAACTCGACAACGGTGAGATCGCGGCGGTCGACGTACTCGTTGCCGTCGATGCGAATGGTCAGCGAGACGATCTCGATGGCTAGCTCTTCGGCGACCGACTGCGGGAGATCGCAGGCCGAGTCGGTGACGATGCGGACGCTGTTGGTGCTCACGAGTCAGGCAGGGTAGCCCGCCTGCGCTTCTGACGAGTCGATCGCATGTGTTCCAACCACCACAGCACGACGAGCAGGAACAGGGTGACGGTGATCACGTTGCCGACACCCAAGGCGTTGACGCGGAACTTCAACGGGATTGTGTCGGCCAGGCGAGCGTCGTTGGGCGTGAAGACATCGAGCGACACACCAGATGTGCCGTTCGATCGAGCCTCGACGTTGATGGGGACGTTGACGGGAGTTCCGGGCGGAAGCAGTACCGGTTGTGGCGCGTTGTCGAAAACGAGTTTGCCCGACGGAGAGGTCAGTTGAACCTTGATGAGCAATGGGACATCGGAGTTGTTGACGAACCTCACGCGAACAGTGCTGCTACGACCAGGAAGGTTGACGGTGTACGCCGCGGGGACCTGCACGGCATCTCTGACCTCTTTCAGTTCGGCGCGAACGCTGGCGACCAACGAGTCGGCGCTGGCGTCGTCAAGGGCGGTCGTCGGCAGAAGGTCGGCAAGGTCGTGCCATCCCTGCGGTCGGTCGTTGTCGGCCGGCAGCATCGATGCGACCGCATCGATCTCGTTGTTCAACGTGGCCTGTTCGAATATCCGCGTCTCCAGCGCGTTGCCGCCCGTTACAGGCAGGGTGACGGGCCGCTCCTCGCCGTCGATGAGCAACCGGTCGGTTCGAAGGGCGATGTCGTCGAGGGTGACCGCCGCCAGGCCGGGTGTCGCGGCGATGAGGTCGCTGATCGGACCGAGCACCGACGGGCCTGGCACGCCGAGGTCCGGTGTGGCGATGAGCACGGCGTGGCGCTGCAGGCTGGCCCCCGAGATCTCGATCCCCTGACGCAACGCCAACAGATGAGCGACTGCGTAGATCCGGGTCAACTCCGTCGTCGCGAGTGGGTGGACCAACAGGTCCGAGATGGCGTGATCGACGACCGCGACGTCGAAGACTGTGCCGTTGGGCAACTTCGCAGCGATCAGTTCGCCCTTGTAATCGCTGAAGACCTTTATCGAGCCACTGAGCGTGTCGTAGATCTGCGGCGACATGGCCATCAGGCCCGCACCCAGGTTGCGTCGCAACGTCGACCCCTGCGCACCGATCGGTTGATCAACCAAGATCGTCGAGCGGCTGATGATCGCCGGCCCCAGACCGAGGTCGGTCAGACCGTCCTGCCCGTCTCGCAACCACGTCGTGTAGAGAGAGTCCTGTCCAGCCGCCGCGGCCTGTGATGCATCGATCGGCCATTGCGGCTCGGCGACGACCTGGTGCAACTGCAACGACGCGATCAGACGAGAGAACAACGTCGGATCGAGTTGTTGCAATCCCTTCAACACCGCTGGTGCCACGCGAATGGTTGCGGGGATCTTGTTGGCATCGAGTGCATCCAATGTGTCGGCCAGCGATGTCATTTCGGCAACGGTCGATGAAGGATCGACACTGACCGTGCCCTTGCTGTCGAGGTGCACGCTGCTGTGCGTGCCGATGGCTATCGCAACAGACATCGAACCGTCGTCGGTGACTCCCTCGTCGGCTGCTGGCAATCTGTTGATGAACGTGAGGACCGTCGAGATGATCCGGCCGTCGCGTTGGACGGCAATCGTGACGGGATACAGGCCTGTGCGAGGGATGCTCAGCGCGTCGGGCCGCACCTCTATCGTCTCGAGCGGTATCGAGATGTTGTACTGGCCCGGCTGATCGGCGGCGCAACACAACGGCGAGACAACGACCGTGTCGTCCGGACGCGGCAATGAACCGTTGATGATGGCCGACAGGGATTCGCGTTTGTTGACGCGTTGATAGACCGTCACAGCGAACAACGCTGTCGACAGGTCCTTGCCGGCGAGTGTCGCCGGCAGCGCAACCGTCGCGGTCAATGAGCCGTCAGCTGCGATGTTGAAGCTCTGTGCGACGACGGACAGATCGTTCGGCGTGGCCTCGGCGTGCGCTGCTGGCGGAGCGGTGAACGATGTGCTGATGAGGCCGACGACGGTGAGCAACCCGCGCCATCGAGTCACTCGATCCGCCGTTCGTAGACGTGCAGCCTGTCGCTGAGGTCGGTGAAACCGAGTCGGTGGTACAGCGCAAGCGCTGCATCGTTGCCGATGTGGGTGTTGACCAGTGCTCGCTGCACCCGCCATCGTGCCATCCACCGCAGCGAGTCCTTGACGAGTGTCTCGCCGTGACCACGATGCTGGTGAGCGGGCAACACCGCGAGGCGTTGGACGTACCCGTTCTTGCCGTCCCGGCCAGAGATCGCGTAGGCGACGATCTCCTGATCGGCCCGGATCGCCCGGGCCCGGTGACGCGGTGTCGCTGAGCGAACATCGCCGAGACCAATGCGATCGATGCACCAACCGCTGCCGAAGGCAGCGACATCGACGCGACTCGCGTCGGGATCAGCGTCGGTTGCCAGCTTCACCGTGCCGGCCGATCCCTTGGACGTTCCGAAGCCCTTGGACGTTCCGAAACCCTTGGACCTTGACGTGTCGATGTGATTGACGTGAGTGTGCTCCAAGAGGACGAGGCTCTGGATCGCTTCGAACCCGAGATGCTCGAATCGCGCACCCGCTTGGGCGCCGAGCGCGCCGGTGCGGATGGTGTCGAAGCCGGCGAGGCGCAGTTGGCTGACCCATCCGGTGATGTCGCTCGGCGTGGGCAGCCTGGCCTGGTTGTACAGGACGAGATGAGCGACGTTCGGCTCGAACGCCCACGGCCTGACGCGAGCGACGACACTGCCCGAACGAATGATCAGCGGTGCGCTGGTAAGTGCTTGCATCGCCGGCTTCACGGGGGAAACGGTAGCTCCGACTTGGCCACAGCGAGGTAGCGTCCCACGGTGTGACCGTGCTGTTCGCCACCCATCCGGTTTACCTCGAACATCTCGCCGGCCCCCGCCATCCGGAGCGACCGGAGCGCCTCGATGCCGTGCTTGAAGGCGTTCGCCGCGCCGATCTCGGTGAGGCGATCACCCCGCTCGAACCGCGACCGGCCCGGCGAGTCGATCTCGAACGGGTGCATC
Source organism: Ilumatobacteraceae bacterium (assembly GCA_031373465.1). Taxonomy (GTDB): domain Bacteria; phylum Actinomycetota; class Acidimicrobiia; order Acidimicrobiales; family Ilumatobacteraceae; genus JAENVT01. The sequence goes on from JANMMQ010000047.1 coordinate 9,426, forward strand.
CGGCGTGGTACCTGGACCGGGTGGTGGAGATCTGCGCCCGCGGCGGGGGACGAATCGATCGCGATACATATGCGAGCCCGGCAACCTTCGAGGCGGCGACGCTCGCCGCCGGTGCCGGTCTGACCGCGGTCGACGCATTGCGCGCGGGTGCAGGAGATGCCGCATTCTGTGCGGTTCGTCCTCCCGGCCATCATGCCTCTGCCATCGAGTCGATGGGCTTCTGCATAGTCTCCAACGTTGCAGTCGTCGCCGCATCGCTCGCGGACCAGGGAGAACGAGTGATGATCTTCGACTACGACGCCCATCACGGCAATGGCACGCAGGCTGTGTTTTACCGCGACGCTCGTGTGCTCTTCGTGAGCCTTCACGAGTGGCCCTCGTACCCCGGCACGGGCGATTTCGACGAGACCGGCGAGGGCGAAGGGGCCGGCACGACACTTAACATCCCACTGCCTTCCGGGGCCACCGGCGATGTCTACCTCCGCGCGTTCGATGAGCTCGTCGCACCTGTTGCCGAGCGGTTCGCGCCCACGTGGGTCATCGTCTCAGCAGGGTTCGACGCCCATCGGGACGATCCGTTGACCGAGATGGGATTGGCTGCAGGCGACTACGGGCCGCTGACCCAACGTGCCCTTTCGTTGGTGCCAGCGGGGCGACGCCTGGTCATGCTCGAGGGCGGCTACGACCTCGACGCGCTGACCAATTGCTCCAGCGAGGTCATGCGCGAACTGGCGGGCACGTCGGGATCCGCGGACCGAGCCGGGCGCTTCGCCGGCGATGTCGAGGGTCCGACAGCGGCCGGACCTGGCGCGGACGCAGTCGATGCCGTGGTACGCCACTGGCAACAGCAGGGCTGGTTGTGATCCCGGATCGTTTTCGTCCGGTCCTCGACGAGCTTTCCCCACTCACTGAGCGATTCGCGGCGGCCGGGCACCGCCTGTATCTGGTCGGCGGAACGGTTCGTGACTTGCTGATCGGTGACGACCGCGACGACTTCGACTTCGATGTCACCACCTCGGCGTTGCCGGCCGAGATCAAGGAACTTCTGGCTGGTTGGGCCGACGCGATCTGGACGCAAGGGGAGCGCTTCGGCACGATCGGCGCTAAGAAGGACGGACGGACCTACGAGATCACGACGCACCGCGCCGAGGTCTACAACGACGATTCGCGCAAACCGGACGTGGAGTTCGCCGACCAGATCGAAACCGACTTGTCACGACGCGATTTCACGATCAATGCCATGGCGCTCGAACTGACATCGCCGACTCCGAACCTCGTCGATCCTTTTGGCGGTGCGCAGGATCTGGTCACGCGCACGCTGCGCACCCCCCTTTCGCCGGAGGTCTCCTTCAGCGACGATCCGCTGCGTATGCTACGCGCCGCCCGGTTCATCGCTCGTTACCAACTCGAGCCCGTACCCGAGCTCACCGAAGCGGTCAAAACGATGCATGGTCGTATGCAGATCGTTTCGGCGGAGCGAATCCGCGACGAGCTCGACAAGCTGATCACTGTCGACCACCCGAGCGCGGGATTGTGGTTCGCGATCAAGGCAGGTCTCGCCGACGAGTTCCTGCCCGAGCTTCCGGCGATGCAGCTCGAACAGGATCCGATACATCGTCACAAGGACGTTCTGACCCACACGTTGGCCGTGGTCGAAAACGTCCGCACGGGCATTCGTCCTGACTTCGACTTTCGACGCACTCGACTTGCGGCACTCTTCCACGATGTCGGCAAGCCGCAGACGCGTGGCTATCAGCAAGGCAAGGGCGTCACGTTCCACCATCACGACGCCGTCGGTGCGCGCATGACACGCAAACGTCTTACTGCTCTGCGCTACTCCAACGATGATGTCGAGGTGATCACGGAGCTGGTCGCTCTGCACCTTCGTTTTCACACGTACCAGATGGGTTGGACCGACTCAGCGGTCCGCCGCTATGTGCGTGACGCCGGTGACCTGCTCGCCGAGCTCAATGTCCTGACGCGGTGCGACTGCACCACGCGCAACGAGCGCAGGGCAACGATCCTGGCCAAACGGATGGACGAGCTGGAAGAGCGCATCGAGGATCTTGCCCAGCGCGAAGAGCTTGCGTCGATCAGACCCGAGATGGACGGCACGGAGGTGATGAAGCACCTCGGGATCGGTCCGGGGCCGTTTGTCGGAAAAGCCTTGGCCGTTCTCTTGGAAATTCGCCTGGAAGAAGGCATGATCGGTGCAGTCGAGATTCGCCACCGACTCGATCAGTGGCGGCTTGACCACCAGGGGTGCTGATACTATCGAGACGGGAGTGATCGGCACGCAGTGAGCACAGTTGTAGAAACCATGGACGGACCAAGTCGCCGGGCTGAGGCCTGGCTGGTGCCCTCGCGCGCCACGGCAATCCGTTACGGCATTGTCGGGCTGGCTCTGATCCTGCTGACCACGCTGGTCGACATCATGGTGCACGGCTTCCACGTTGAGGCATGGGGAGCCATCTCGGGGAGCGCGCTCGTGCTGGTGCCCACGTGGGCCGGGCTCGTCCACCTCGCCCGCTATCGCAGCGAGCGCAACTTCGAGTGGCTGTTGCTGGCCATCGGTTCACTCGGGTGGGCCTTCGGCCAGCTGCTGTGGATCGCGCAGATCACCCTGAACGGTTCCACTACGTGGCCGTCGTTCGCCGACATCGGCTACCTCGTGTGGCCTGTCGCCGCCATTGCTGCTGTCGTGGTGCACACCCGACCGTTCGAACGTTCGACTCGAATCGTGTTCATGGTCGACGCCTTGGTGTTGGCCGTGTCCCTGAGCTTCGTTGCATGGGAGGTGATCATCCGCGCTGGTGTCGGTGATCCGGCCCGCTTCTCGTTGGCCGCACAGCTGGCCATGTTGATCTATCCGCTGACGGACATCGCGTTGGCATCGATGCTCGGCCTGATGATCTTGATCGGCCGGTCGCCGGCTCGCGTCGGTCTTTTTGCAGCAGCGGTGCTGTTGACCGTGGCGGACACCGCGTATTCGGCGTCGGTCGGCGCCACATCGAACACGTCCTCGTTCGCAATCTCGTTTCCGTGCTGGGTGCTCGCCTTTGCTGTCGTTGCCGTGACCGCTGGACTACCCAGTGGCGGGACCGTGCGCTACACACGTCCAACGCTGTCACGCCTGTTGTTCGTGCACGTGCCCGTGATGGTTGCGGTCTGGTTGGCTGCCTGGCGATACATGCTTCGGAACAGCGCTGCCACGACGGTCACGATCGTGATCGGCGCCTTGGCCGGTTTGTTCATCATCATCGAGCAGCTGGCCACCTGGTACCACTCGTCGACGCTGTCGGACCGTCTGAGCGAGAACATCAAGAACTTGCGCCTCACCGAGGCCGAGCTGCGCGCTCTACTCGACGATCTGCCCGACTCTGTCATCGTGCTCGACGGGCAAGGCCGCATCGTCGAGGCCAACAAGTTGGTCCTGGAAATCACCGGACGTACGCACGCGGAAGTCCGCAACAAGACGTTCGCCTCGTTGGTGCGTCCTGGCGATCGAGCGTTGCTGCTCGATGCATGGAGCAAGCTTCGCTCGGGCGTGCCCGTCAGCAGCCCGGTCTTCCCATTCGACCATCCGGACGGCCGCGAGGTCCTGCTCGAAGCGGATGTGCACGTTCCCATACGTGATCCCGAACGCGTTGTCGTGACGTTGCGCGACGTCACCAGCCGGCTTCGCGAGGCACACGACCTCGATCTCGCCCAGGAGCGGTTCCGCCTGGCGTTCCATGGCGCGCCGACCGGTATGGCGTTGTCGAGTGCCGAAAATGGCTTGTTGATCGACGTCAACGAGTCGCTGGCGACGATGCTCGGCTACACACGTATGGAGTTGGTCGGCCGGGCGGTTCAGTCGATCACACACCCCGACGACTGGCAGCGCGCGGAGACGCATACAGCCGGTATGTCCGCCGACTCGTATCACATGGAGCAGCGGTACATCCGCAAGGACAAGAGCGTGATGTGGGCGCGGGCGTGGGTGTCGGTGATGGACGACGGTGATGGCCGCGGCCTGTCCATCACCCACATCGAGGACATCACCGAGCAACGTCACAGCGCGGAGCGACTCGAGTGGGCCGCGACACACGACCAGCTGACCCGGCTGCCGAACCGCTTCCGGTTCCTCGAGCAGCTCGCTCGATATCTCGAGACCAGCGAGCCGGGTGCAGTAGCGGTGATGTTCATCGACCTCGACAACTTCAAGGTCATCAACGACAGCCTCGGACACGGCGTCGGCGACGAGCTCCTCCGGGGCATGAGCGAACGCCTGCGAGCCGTTGTGCGCGATCGCGACATGCTCAGCCGTTTCGGCGGCGACGAGTTCATCGTCATGCTCTGCGACATCGGCGCGACAGTTTCGCCCGTCGAGATCGCCGAGCGGTTGCGAGCCGAGATTGCCCAACCGCTCGTTGTCGACGGAGCCGAGCTGTTCGTGACTGCCAGCATCGGGATCGCCGTTGCCGACCGTGCCGGTGTGTCGACCACCGACCTGCTTCGCGACGCCGACGCGGCGATGTACCGCGCCAAGGCGCGTGGCCGTGACTGCGTCGAAGTGTTCTCTCCCGGCACCCATGATGCGACGGTGCTGACCCTTCGGACCACCACCGAGCTGCGCCGTGGTCTGGAGCGTCACGAGATCGTGCCGTACTACCAGCCGATCGTTCAGCTCGACACCGGCCATCTGATTGGCTTCGAGGTGCTCGCCCGGTGGCGGCACCCCGACCGCGGTTTGCTCGGGCCCGAGCAGTTCTTGCCGATGGCCGAAGAGACCGGGCTGATCGGCGAGGTCGGCGCTGCGGTTCTTCGTTCGTCGCTGTCGCAGCTCGGGCAGTGGCGGATCCGCCTGCCGAGGTTTGCGGACCTCACCGTGTCGGTCAACGTCAGCGGCCGCCAGTTGATGAGCTCGGTGTTCCACGGAAC
>JANMMQ010000003.1:0-3057 GCA_031373465.1 Ilumatobacteraceae bacterium
GATCCATCTGCGGCGACATAGTCCGCAGATCGAAGCGCACCGGAGAAGCTTTTCAATCTCAGTCCCGAGCCGTGAGTCGCGGTACCCAAGGCTCCCGCGATCGTCTGGTTGTCGATGTCGCCCATATTGAGTAGCGAGAACCCGCGTTCCCACAGCGATGAAGCGAGATCACGAACGGTCGTTCCCGCAGGGGCTCGCGCCGTCGACAACTCTGCGTCGACCGCCACTGCGCCGGTCAGGCCCGAAACGTCCACCATCACTCCAGACGTGCACGCCAGGGGCGTGAACGAGTACCCGCTTCCCACAACTCGGACTCCCAATCCGGCGGCCGCCGCATCAGCTACCGCGAGCTGGAGCTCCTCGACATCGCGTGGCGCAACAATCCGGGCGGGACGACATGTCTGGTTGCCTGCCCAATTCGTCCACTGACTCGTCCCGTACTCGTTCACTGCACTCACCTCCGTCGGTGTCGGCCAGTTCCATTGGTCACTGCGCGGTGACGGCAGTGTAGATGTTGGTGGGGCTCTGATTGCGAGGCTGAAGCGGCGTTGGCCGTTGACGAGACGACGTCTCGATGGGGCGATTTCTGACCACGCGGGTGGACGGAGTCCGGGTGATGGATTGTCGAAAGTCGTGACCATCGAACGACACCGGCTAACTACGGTGGCCTTCGGAGGGACCCGTCATGCGAAATGCCGCTGGACGAGGGACTGATGCCTACGTCGATCTGCGGGTGTGGTGCGTGCGGACCGGGCACGGCCTTGGGGTGAAGGATCACGAAGCCGATCGTTGGGTTGCCGCCGTCGCCGTGGCCGGTGGGTATCCGTTGGCGACCGAGGACGCCGACGCTCAAGGCTCGCCTCGTCGGTGGAGACGGTCTGGTTCGTGGTGAGTAGATTGACCCGAAGCGTGGGCGAGAACTGTTCGGTGAGTGGGCCGACAAGTGGCTGGAGACGATCGTCGACCGAAAGCCGAGGACCGAGGAGAGCTACGAGTCGATCGTGCACAAGCATCTCCGCCCGCGCTTCGGCGAGATGCCGACCTTCGCTCCTCCGGAGTGCCCAGGCGCCGGGAGGGCAAGGCTCTTGCGCTAGCTACGTCTCTCTGCTCGCCACGCTGGGCGTTCGTCGAGTCGGCGCTTGATGGCCGCCGATGGGCAGAAACTGATGGCCACCGACACCTGCGGCGTTGGCGTACGTCTCGTTCAGGGCTCGCGAGGCGAGGCACACGAAGTTCTCGAGTGTCATCGTGGTGGTGCCGTCGTTCTGAAAGACTGACTGCGGAGGATCGGATGGGAACGAACGGGTTCGGGACCGAGGGGAGCAGAGCTGCGGCCGACGCTTCGTTATCGAAGTCGTTGTTGACGCATCCAGTGGTTGTGGTTGCCTTGGGGGCGACTCTCGTCACAGAGTGGCTGCTCCCGTTGCAGTATCGGCCGGTGCTGTTCCGTCAGGACCTCGAGATTCTCGCCTTTGCGTGTTCGGTCGTGTCTGGTGGAATCGCTTACGGCTCCTATAGACGGGCTCGCGTATCGGGCGTGTTCAAGGTGCGTTGGTTGTTGGAGGCAATCTTCGCTGTGTTGGCGGCGTTCGTGCTCGGTGCGATATGGATGCGGTTCGTGCCGCACAACGGCGTGAACGGGATCGGCGCGCCGCGGGCGTGGGTCATTGTGTTGGTGGCGCTGTGGGGCGGGCTTTGCGCGGTGGCTGGTGCCGGTCTGGGTTGCCGGCGAGCGTGGCCGTCGTTGCTGCGCGTGCCTCTCGCCGCTGGCATGGTACTGGCGGCGGTGGTGCTGATGGCTGTGGCATCGGCGGCGCTGAACAGCAAACCGGGTGGCGTTGCGCAGGGTCGATGTGTGGAGCGTGTTTCGGTGGCCTACTGCTACTACTCCGGGTACGAGCCGTTCGTGGCAGAGTGGCAGCTCCCGATAGAAGCGGTGCTGGCGGAGATACCCGATGAGGTGTTGGCGGGCCTTGCGCTCACCGTGCGGCAGGGCAGCGGGCGGCATGTCGACTTGGATGCGCTGGCAACGCCGGGACTTCAGTGGGGTCCCGCATCGACGGCTCGACTGTCGTTGGCGCTGGACACAGCGAACTCGATCGTCGGAATTAACGACGACTACAAGCAGGGTGAACGGGCTGGCACGCAGGTTCCGGGCCGACCGGGTCTCGGTTGTGGACCTGGTGGAGATTCGGGTCGAATGGTGGTGTCGTGGTGGCTTGCGGGTCAGCTTGATGAGGCGACGCGACGCCAGGTTATAGAGATGAACGAGCGGGATCCGGCGCAGGATGCGATCAGCGGAAACGGTTATGCGGAGGTTGTGGGTGGCGGCCCTACACCGCTTGCCGCTCAACTGCTCGAGCGCGATGACAGCGAAGTTGGTTCAGTGATTCGCGCCCATTGGGCAGAACTCACCGCTCCCGACGTAGGGGTGGGGCCGGTTATCGAACTGTTTGGGCTGGAGATGGTGGATGGTGTGGGGTGGTCGGGTGAGGCGGACGACCCGCAAGAGCTCCCGAACGGTTGCCCACCCGCACCTCGGAGGTAGCAGCGGCGTCGCCTGACGATGTGATCCATCAGGTTGTAGCGGTCAGCGGAGATCGTGTCGGAAACAGCGTGGCCCAGTGTGGTTGAACGAAACCCGGAGTCGACTCGACTCTCGTCGATCTCCTGGATTACTTCGACGCCGCCGTGCACGGTTCGGATGCGTTCCCACGGCGCTCACTCCCGCCAATTTTTCGTCGAGCCGGCTCAACGAGCGAGCCGAACGATCGTGTCTGCTACCTCGTCTGGGTACTCGGCCGCCTTCTTCGTCCGCTTGTGTTCTCGGAGGATGACGTCTTCCCATTCGTCGAGAAGAGCTCGGTCCAGATCAGCTCATGGAGGCCGTCCTCGCTGAGCGCTAGCAAGAGGTCCATGACGGAGAATGGAAACAAGACGTTGGTATCGGCGAAGATCCGATTCATCAGGCCGGGTCAGTACGGGAGGCCGGCGTCCTCGATGAGTGCGCCAACGCGCTGTCGGCCGGTCCGGCGACGGTCGCGTTGAGCCTGGAAG
>JANMMQ010000086.1:0-8445 GCA_031373465.1 Ilumatobacteraceae bacterium
AAGCTGGAGCCGGTGTTGCCGACCTTGCCGGGCGGGATGTGGATCTTGGCGAAGAGCTTGTCGACCGCATCGAATATCGATTTGGTCACGTCGCTGCAAATGCCACCACCACGAGCAAGACGACTGGGTGCGAACGATGACGTGCTGAGCGAGCTTCTCAGACCGCTGGCAGGCGCTGCATCCGCGGCGAACGCCTTCGCTGCATCGGCTGCAAATAGCTCGAGCACGATGGTCGGGAACAGGGCCCCGTCGGGATGGGTCAGGTCCTGCGCATCCATCAGGGATCGGGCGTATTCGGCCGCGGGAGTCTGCACTCCGCGCACGTACCCTGCCAACACTGCCGACATCGGTATGCCTGACGGCGCACCGCCACCGGCGGCATCGAGTACATCGCCGCGGATCCCGCCGCGTCCCGTCGCCTCGGCGTCCATGAACTCGACCTGGGCCCGGGTCAAGGTGAGCCCGAGCCCGGATGATGTTGGTGCGAGCGTGTCGACGATCGTCACGCCTACATCCATGAGCAACGGCGTTGAGGCCGATCTCTGCGGCGCCGCCGGCTGGGGTTCTGTGACGTCGATCGCAGGCACGGTCGTCGGAGGGGCCGGGTCTGCAGACTTCGTCGCGCCGCATGCGGTCGCGACGATGCTGACCACGACGAGTCCGCCCACCAATCGTGCGCGCATCTGGCGAGCGGTTCGCTCCATGTCAGGCGACACGTCCAGCAACAAGGGAAGCCAACGCGACCAACTTCTCCTGGCCGAGGTTCACGCCGCCCTTCGAGCCTCCCACCGCCACGCAACCACCGTTGATGCTGAACGCGACCTGCGAATCCTGTAGGTAGAGCCCGCCGTCGCCGACATCGACGCGCACGGCGTTGGTGCCTTCGAGCGAACCCGAGGCGAGGGCCTTCAACACGGCGTTGCATTCCAGCGGGTCCTGCAAGATGATCTGCACGACGCCGGCGCCGACATCGCCGCCCAGCGAGTAGGTGCATCGGCCCGGCAGATCGGTGCCGAAGCCACCCTGCTCGACTCCGGAGCCGAGGGCAGCCTCCAGCTCGGGAACGGTCAGCAACGCGCACGGGTCTCCCCCGAGTTGTACGGCGGTGCCACCGAGCCCACCGGGGTTGGCCGCGGGTGTCGCAGTGCCCGCAACGGTTGCGCCCACGGCCGCGTCGGGAGAGGACTTCTTGTCACTACCGCATGCGCTGAGCATGGTCAGTGCGGCCGCGGCCAACAATGCGGTTCGGGTGTGGTTCATCGCTGTTGCTCCTGTGTTGAGGGGTTGGTGTGATCGGCTTTCATCTCGTGGATGACGAGCAGCCGGTCGAAGGGAACGCCGGCCAGTTGGTGCGCGGCGCGTACGGCCTGCGCCGTTCCGTCGAACCGGCATGACAGCGACTCGTCGGCCGGTATGAAGGTGGCGCCGAGATAGCGCACGGGGATGCCGTCGGCCGCCAACTGTCGGCAGCTCGTCTGCAGTTGATCGACCACATCGCGAACCGTCTCCGGAGTGGCACCGGGCCACAGCCGCTCGACCATGAGTTGCACGGTGCTCACTGCCCGTCCAGGACGGCGCGTGCGGCGGCGATCAACTGGTCCTTGCTGACCGGCAACAAGGAGCCATCCGGCTGTTGGAGGAACAGTCCGAGAGCGAAGACCGTCTGCCCGGTCAGCACACCGATCGCCTGACCCTGCACACTGAGGCGGGCCGCATCTCCCACCCCGTCCACCGGCACTGCATCGGGGAACTGCAGCGCTGCTGTGTCCAGCACCGCTTCCGAGCCCGTCACTCCGTACAAGGTCAAGGTGACGATGCCTTGCGAGCCGGGATCGGCGGGACGATACGCACAGGTCGTGTTGCCTTCCCCGGGCTGGGTGATCTTCTCGCCGACCGGAACCCCCAGCGCCTGAGTTGCCACGGCGGCGGTCAACAGGTCACACGGATCGGCGGTCGGATTGGCGACTGGAGGGGCAGCGGAAGATGTCGCGCCGACGTCTGCGCTCGGCAAGGTCCCCGCAGTCGACGCGGCGGTTGTCGTTGTGGGTGCAGGTGCAGTTGCGGTCTCTGACGGATTCGTGTCTGCCGACGACTTCGCATTGCTGCCACCGCACGCAGCGGTGAGTCCGATCAGCAGTGTGGACGAGCAGGCAAGAGAGAGGTATTTCGGGATTTGGCGCATGGGTCGAAGGTAGGACGATTCCCTCTTGTTGGAATCGGGCGATTCCCTCGATTTTGCGGGTTCTCATTAGGGTGACCCTGTGTTGCGTCCTGACGGCTTGATCGGTCGTGACCGCGAGCTCGACGTGGCGGCGATCTTCGTGGCGGCGTCCGCTTCCGGCCCGGCCGTCCTGCGCATCGAGGGCGAGCCTGGGATCGGCAAGACGACGTTGTTCCGCTACACCGTCGATCTCGCCCGCCTCGGCGGGTCGACGGTGCTCGAGTGCAGCCCGACCCAGGCCGAATCAGCGATGGGCTATGTCGGGCTGACCGACATGCTGCGCAACGTCCCCGAATCGACATTCGAGGCACTGCCGGCGCCACAGCGACATTCGCTGGAGGTGGCCACACTTCGCACGGCACCGTCCGAAGTTCCGCTCGACGAGCGGGCCGTGGGCACCGGGTTGGCGACCTTGCTGGCGCATCTCGCGCAAGCAAGCGCCGTGATCCTGGCGGTCGATGATCTCCAGTGGCTCGACCGGTCGACCGCCGACGTGTTGACGTTTGCGGCGCGGCGGCTGACCACTGCGCCCATCGGCATCATGACTTGCGAGCGTTCAGGTGAGCCGGCGCACAATCTCGTCGAGACCGTGCCCTCGCCGTTGTGGAGCGAAGCAATCACACTGGTGGGACTGGGGGCGGCGGTGCTGTTCCATGTGGTTCGCGATCAGCTCGGAATCACGCTGCCGAGACCGGCACTTGTCCGAATCACCGAAACGTCGGGCGGAAACCCGTTTGCCGCGCTGACGCTGTCGAGAGCTGTCGGCCGCGGCGACGATGTTCCCGACGGCCTTCGGATCACCGATCTCGTGCACGGTCTGAACGCCGAGCGGATGAATGACCTGACCGAGCGCGCACGGGAGGCATTGCTGGTTGTCGCCTCGTCGCCACGGGCCATCGTGTCGACGTTCGCTGCCTTGGGTTTGACCGAGGCTCTCGACGAGGCCGAAACAAGCGGAATGGTGCATCTGGTCGACGGCCGCGTCGTATGTACCCACCCGCTCTTGGCCGCAGCCGTGTTGCACATGGCATCGAGTGAGCAGCAGCGCGCCATGCACGTGCGATTGGCTTCTGTGGCCGACGATCCCGAGGCACGAGCCCGACACCGCGCCCTTGCGAACCCCGATCGTGACGAAGAGACCGCGACAGCGCTCGACGAGGCAACGGCTGTTGCTTCAGCACGCGGTGCGTCGATCGCCGCGGCCGAACTCGCCCGGCTGGCGCTGGATCGGACCGTGGATCGCGACGGTGAGAGGGCATGGACGCGTCGGATTCGTCTCGCCGAGTTGTTGCACTCGGCCGGCTCGTCGCTCGAAGCAGGCGCTGTCCTCGACGAAGGGTCATGTCCTGCGGGACCGTTGCGGGCCCGGGTCGGGCTGATCCTCACCGAGGTGGCATACCAGACCTCGACACTGCAGAGCGCCCTCGACCACGCCACAGCTGCGCTGGCTGACGCGCGCGGCGACGCTGCGCTCGAGGCTCGGTGCCTGTTGTCCCTGGCCGTGATCTCGACGGACGGTCACGACAGCGCCGGCTTCACGGCGGAGGCTCGACGCGTTCTCGAAGCTGCTGGCATCGATGATCCGCAGTTGCTGGCGTGGGCCGAATGTGAAGACGTCTCCGCCCGCTTCCACATGGGTGAAGGACTTGATCGCGTCGGGCTGGATCACGCGCTCGCTCTCGAACGCACCGGGCGCACATGGCTGAGCAGTGACCAGGTCGCAGCGGTTCGACCGGTGCTGTTGAAGTGGGCGGACCATCCGCAGGACGCACTGGCCGGGTTGGACGAGTTGCGCGCCCGGGCCGAGGACGAGGGCAACGAGGGGGTCATCCCCTATGTGGCCGGGCATGTTCCCGGCATCCTCCTGCGCCTTGGTCGCTTGCACGATGCATGTGCTGCGGCGGCCGACCATCTTGGTCTTGCCGAACGCACCGGACAAGAGAACCAGCGCATGCAGGCGCTCTACAACGTGTCGCTGGTCGATGCCCATCTCGGCAAGCTGGCGACGGCCGAGGCAGCCGCCGACGAGATCCTCGAATGGGCGCGCCGGCACGACGACCGTTGGCTCGAGATGTCGGCAACAGCAGCCCTCGGCTTCATCGCGCTGAGCCGCGACGACACCACGACCGCGCGCTCGTGGCTCGATCAGTGGTCGCAGCTTGTCGACGAGTTGGGTGTTGTCGACCCCGGCGTCAGCCGCTTCTTCGGCGACCACATCGAATCGCTGGTCGCTTGCGGAGAGCTCGTCGAAGCGACGGCACGTACCGAGCAGTTGGAACGAAGGTCGGTTCGCGCTGGTCGATTGTCAGCCGCCGCGATCGCGGCACGTTGCCAGGCGCTGCTCGCCGCAGCGGCCGGTGACTCCGTGCTCGCGCTGGAGCACACCCAGAGAGCTCTCGAGTTGGACGACGAATGTCCGGTCCCGTTCGAACGAAACCGCTCGCTCCTCGTCGCAGGCGCGATCCATCGTCGAGCGAGGCAGAAGGCCGCGTCACGGACAGCGCTCACGCAGGCCGCGAAGGGGTTCGCAGCAATGGGTGCCGAAGGATGGTCGCAGCGGTGCGAACGCGAACTGCAGCGGGTCGGCACCCCGGCGCGAAACGCCACAGCGCTCACGGTCACGGAGAGGAAGATCGCCGAACTCGCTGCCACCGGTCTGACCAATCGGCAGGTTGCCGAGCGATCCTTCCTGAGTCCGAAGACGGTGGAAGCCAACCTGGCCCGCGTCTACCGCAAACTGGGCATCACGTCGCGCGCCGAGCTCGGAGCCCGAATGGGTCGTTGATGCCGTACGGAAACAGGCGAAATTTGCGGAAATAGGAATAGAAGGGGATAAGGCTCGAGCCCCTGGATGCCGATAGCTGAGCATGACGGAAATCTCCGCTCAGCGATGGACTCGCTCGTTGACAGTCCTCGCGCCGCCTCGCCCCGAGTCCCGGGTCGCGTCACCCGATCCGGCGCCTCCGCAGCTCAAGCCCACGTCAAGGGACTTGGCGCTCAACTGCCCAGGAACTGCCGCCCGCCTGAGGCGAGTCGTTGACACGAAGAAGCGGGCCTGGAAAGTCGAAGCAAAAGGTGAGGAGAAGATCGCTCGTGAGCTGTCGTGGCTCGGCGAGGAGTGGCATGTGCTGCACGGCGTCGAAGTGGGCGAACGAGAGAGCGTCATCGACCATGTGTTGGTCGGCCCGGCCGGTGTCATCACCCTCAGCACCAAACGCCACCCGAACGGAACCGCATGGATCGATGGCTGCAGGGCGATGGTGAACGGGCAGCCCACCGACTACGTGCGCAACTCACGACACGAGGCGCGGCGCTCGGAGCGCCTGCTCTCTGCCGCCTGCAAGCAGCCGGTGCAGGTTCGGGCCGCGATCGCATTCGTCGATCTCGACGACGTCGAAGTGCGGCACATGCCCAAGGACGTGTATGTCACAACTCGGCGCCGCTTGCTGGTCTGGCTGAAGTCGCTTCCGGACACGACCGATGCCGAGACGGTCGAACTGATCTACGCCCGAGCACGCTTCAGTACCACCTGGCAGTAGCCGCACACTTCCTCGCTGCTAGCCGAGCACCACTCTGACCTTGTGGGTGATGCCGTCGTCGGCGAGCGGGATGGATGTGCAGTCGCCGGTCAACATCTGGCCGTCGAGCTCGGCCGAAGCCACGCCGCGACTGACGCCCTGCGGGTTCTCCACGACGATCTCGTACTTGGAGCTGTGATAGCGGAAGTCGATTTCGAAGCTGGGCCAGGCGCGAGGGATGCAGGGGTCGATCACCAGCGTCGTCCCACGCAGTCGGAATCCGAGGATCCACTCGATCCCGGCCTGGTACATCCATCCGGCCGAACCGGTGTACCAGGTCCAGCCGCCTCGGCCGACGTGCGGTGGCTCGGTGTACACGTCCGCTGCCATCACGTACGGCTCGACCTTGTAGCGGTGCACGCCTGCGCGTGTGCTGGCGTGGTTGATCGGGTTCAGCACGGAAAACAACTCGCCGGCCTTGTCGCCGTCGCCCAGCGCCGCGAACGCCAGCACCGACCAGATCGCGCCGTGTGTGTACTGGCCACCGTTCTCGCGGATGCCGGGCAGATAGCCCTTGATGTAGCCGGGGTCGACGTCGGAGTGGTCGAACGGCGGGGTGAACAACAGCACCAGCCCATCGCCAAGCCTGACCAGGAACTCGTCCACCGCGGCCATGGCCCTCGCCGCGTGCGCAGGTTCGCCGGCGCCCGACAACACCGCCCACGATTGGGCGATCGAGTCGATACGGCATTCGACGTTCATCGCCGAACCGAGTGGCGTGCCATCGTCGAAGAAGGCACGTCGGTACCAGTCACCGTCCCAGCCATCGCGTTCGAGCGCGACCGCGAGCGCTTCCATGTGCGTGCGCCATGTCTTGGCGCGAATGTCATCGCCGCGTGCTTCGGCGATCGGCACGAACGCGGAGAGGGCGATGTGCAGGAACCAGCCGAGCCAGACGCTCTCCCCCTTACCTTCGCGACCGACTCGGTCCATGCCGTCGTTCCAGTCGCCCGATCCGATCAGCGGCAACCCGTGAGCGCCGACCTTCAAACTGATGTCGAGTGCGGCGGCGCAATGCTCGAACAGCGATGCCGTGTCCGCGGAGCGCTCGGGCTGGAAGTAGTTGTCCATCTGATCCGGTCGCAGCGCAGGACCTTCCAGGAAGGGAACCATCTCGTCGAGGACGGACTCGTCGCCGGTGACCGCCAGGTAGCGGTCGACGGCGTAGGGCAGCCACACCCGATCGTCGGAGATCCGCGTGCGCACACCTCGCCCCGATGGCGGATGCCACCAGTGCTGCGCGTCGCCTTCGACGAACTGCTGCGCGGCCGCACGAAGCAGGTGTTCGCGGGTGAGCTCGCGCTTCGAGGTCACGAGGGCGATGACATCCTGCAACTGGTCGCGGAACCCGTATGCGCCGCCGGCTTGATAGAACGCCGAACGCGCCCAGACACGGCACGCCAGGGTCTGGTAGGTCAGCCACCGGTTGAGCATGATGTCCATCGATCGGTCCGGCGTGCGCACTTGGATCGTGCCTTGCGCATCGCCCCAATACGTGGCGAGCTCGCGCAGCGTTGCCTCGTTGTCGCGAGCTCGGCAGCGACGGACGAGGTCGGCAACTTCGGCCGCCGATTCTGCTTCGCCGAGCAATACGACCACCTGTGTGGCCGCTCCGTTCGCGAGCTCGAAGCCGGTCTGCAACGCGGCGCAGGGATCGAGGCCGGCGCCGACGATTCCTTGCAGCTTGACACCGCGATCCAGTCCGGCTGGTCGGTCCGGAGTCCCGTTGCGGCCAAGGAACTCGGTGCGATCCGTGGTCCATGTCGTCTGCCGCCCACCGAGGTCGAGGAAGGCCACCCGACCCGCGAACTCCGTGTTCCACGCGTTGCGTGCCAGCAGCGCCTGCGTCTGAGGCTCCAACTCGGTGACGATCCGCGGCGCGTTGGCGCCCCGCGCCGTGCCCAACACCCATTCGGCGAAGGCAGTGACGGACAGCCTCCGCGCTCGCCCGGACCGGTTCTCGACCCGCAACACAGAGACCTTCACCTGGTCGTCGAGCGGTACGAACTGAACGAGGCTGAGTTGGATGCCGTCGTGCAGATGCTCGAACCGGCTGAAGCCGGCGCCGTGCCGGGCCACGTAGGTCGACTCATCGCAGCGGATGGGCAGCGCAGTCGGTCCCCACAGCGCGCCGGTGTCCTCGTCGCGGATGTAGATCGCCTCGCCGACGGGGTCGCTGACGGGATCGTTTGACCATGGCGTCAACTGGTTCTCGCGGCTGTTGCCCGACCACGTGTAGCCGGACCCTGATTCCGAGACCTGGAAGCCGAACGACGCGTTGGCGATGACGTTCAACCACGGCGCCGGCGTCGCTTGCTCGGGCCCGAGGATCGTGACGTACTCGTTGCCAGCTTTGTCGAAGCCGCCAAGCCCGTTGAAGTACTCGAGCTGTGGGCGGGGGCCGGCGGGCGCAGGCGCGATCTTGGTCGGCTCCGGTGGCAGCGCGCGCGGGGCAGCCCTCTCTTGACGCTCCAACCGGATGACCTGCTCGGCCAAGCTGCCTCGGCGGCTCAGCAACACAGCACGTGCCGCGGCGAGCACGAGCACGCGATCTGCTTCGGGCAGTTGGTCGCCGCGCAGGATGTAGACGCCGCCCTGACCCGGGTGAGTTTCGGCGCCGAGCGTCGACTGGCTGGCGCGGACGAG
>JANMMQ010000009.1:0-8370 GCA_031373465.1 Ilumatobacteraceae bacterium
TTCGCGGGCGTTGCAGGACGGCGACATCATCAACATCGACGTCACGACCTACGTCGGCGGCGTGCACGGCGATACCAACGCCACCTTCCTCGTCGGCAACGTCGATCCCGCCAGTCAGCAACTCGTACGCGTCACCGAGGAATGCATGTGGCACGGCATCGAGGCGGTACAGCCCGGTCGGCCCGTCAGCGACATCGGCAGGGCGATCGAGAACCACGCCAAGAAGTACCGGTACGGCGTGGTCAAGGCGTTCATCGGCCACGGCATCGGTGAGCAGTTCCACACCGATATCCAGGTGCTGCACTACTACGACGAACGTGCCAACACCATCATGCGCCCGGGGATGACTTTCACGATCGAACCGATGATCGCGATGGGGTCATGGCAGCACAAGATGGTGTTCGACGACAACTGGACGGCCATCACCTCCGACGCCAAGCGCACAGCTCAGTTCGAGCACACCATTCTCGTTACCGACGACGGCTTCGACGTGCTCACTGCGCCCGGCGCCGTGTCCCCGTCGGCGCCGTGGCGTCGTTGAACCCTTTGCAGAGCTGACACAACAAGCCGATGCGCTCGCCTGAGCTGAGCACTCGTCGCGAGCTCGATCGGCGGATCATCGCTCTGGCGATTCCGGCGCTGGGAACGCTGGCCATCGAGCCCATATACGTGCTCGTCGACACGGCAATTGTCGGGCGATTGGGTACGCCGCAGCTCGGTGGGTTGGCGATCGCGTCGACGATTCTGCTGACGGTCATCTCGATGACGGCGTCGCTGGAGTACGGCATCACTCCCGACGTTGCTTTTGCGCACGGTGCCGGCCGCTCGAACGATGCACGTGCCGCGGCGAACGCGGCCTTGCGACTGGCATTGATGATCGGCCTGCCGATCGGTGCCGCTGTCGCAGCTGCTGCGCACCCGTTGGCGTGGTTGTTGGGCGGTCGCGGGGACGTGTTGGGGTACGCCGTGACCTACCTCCGGATCAGCTGCGTCGGGCTTCCGTTCGTGCTGATCACGTATGTCGGCCACGGTGTCATGCGCGGCGTCAACGACTTGCGCAAACCGTTGCAGATCGTGATCGTCGCCAACATCGTGAATGTCATTCTCGAGATCG
This sequence comes from Ilumatobacteraceae bacterium, assembly GCA_031373465.1. Taxonomy (GTDB): domain Bacteria; phylum Actinomycetota; class Acidimicrobiia; order Acidimicrobiales; family Ilumatobacteraceae; genus JAENVT01. The sequence continues at coordinate 1,115 of JANMMQ010000009.1, forward strand.
TGGCCGTGTACTGGCTCGACCTCGGGGTAGCAGGGTCGGCCTGGAGCACGGTTCTGGTTCAGGCGGGCGCGGCGTTCATGTTCCTGCGGGTGCTGCGACCGCACCGCGGGGGCGGACGCCCGAGCAGTGAGCGGATGAAGAAACTGTTGCGCAGCGGTTTGCACTTCGCGGTGCGGTCCATCGCGATGTTCGCCGTGTGGAACACGGCCACTGCGGTCGCGGCGCACGTCGACACCCCGACACTGGCGGCGCATCAGGTCCTGACTCAGCTCTTCATGTTCTTGGCCCTGATGCTCGACGCGCTCGCGATTCCGGCGCAGTCATTGGTCGCCGGCGCGCTCGGCGCTGACGACACCAATCAGGCGTTGCTCGTCGGGCGCACCAGCAACAGGCTGTCGCTGTGGTGCGCAGTGCTGCTTGCGTTGACACTCGCGGCGTTGAGCCCCGTGCTGCCTCACGTGTTCAGTGGTGATCCGGCGGTGCATTCGAGGTTGACCGCCGGTCTGCTGATCCTGGCGGTGATGCAGTTCCCCGGGGCCATCGCCTTCGCCTTCGATGGGGCCTTGATCGGCGCCCACGACGAACGGTGGCTCGCCCGTCAGGCAGTGATCAACCTCGTCGGGTTCGCGCCATTGGCGGTGGCCACGCTGCTCGTGCCGAGGCTCGGTCTCGCCGGGCTGTGGGGCGCGCAGCTGTCGTGGATGACGTTGCGTGCCTTCGTCAACTGGCGGCGCTGGGAATCGCGGCCATGGCTGCGGGCAGCGGAATCGACGCCAGCAACCGCGCCGTGAGCCGCACCGACGTTGCGCTCAGCCCACTACCGGCGGCGTGGTACCTCACCCAATCTGTGGCTGCATCGGAATGCAGCACATCCACGACGTCGTCGAGGCGATCGGTGGTGCACGTGATTACCGGCACACTGGGGAGCCACCTGCCGTCGCGATCGATGACAGCCTCGATCCTGCGCGTCTGGTTAGCGATCAGGATCTTCGGCACCAGTCGTTGATCGGCCCAGCGCTGCAGCGCGGGAGACAGCGCCGACAGGTCCACACGCGGGGCGGCGAAGTGCTGCTTGGCAAAACGAACACGTCGCCGACCCCACCAGCATTCGTTCGGCTCGATCAATCCGGACGTGATGAGCGGTGGCCCATCAGCGGTGTCACTGACCGCGCCGACCAGGCCGTAGTACTGGTCGCGGAAGTCGGCGGTGAAGGTGGCGATGTCGCCGAGGACGGGTCCGTCATGCGCGGCCTCGACCGTGTCGGCGATGAGACCGGTCCATCTCGCGGGCATGGCAATGCTCGCCCTCGACTCGAACCGCGGCCCGTACGACCTTCGAACCTCACCCTGTGTGCCGCCGACCTTCCACACACCGGCCCACACGCGCACGTGGGCGTCGAACATCTGGGTCGTCGACCACCACATCCACCGCAAGGCCGCACGACGGGAGACATCGTCGCGGATCGGTGTCACGTCGCGGGTGGACAGCATCGACAGAGGTAGCACCAGCCCGACGCGTCCGCCGGGACGGACCAGCCGAACGGCCAGCGACAAGAACTCAGCCGCGCTGTCGGCGTAGGGGCCTCCCCCGAACTTCGAGCGCCCTCGTCTCGACGTCGAGGTGGCCAGCTGGTTCAGGAATGGAGGGTTGCCGACGACGGCGTCGAATCGACGGTCGCCCCAGTCGATGGACAGCGCGTCGCCGTGGATCCAAGAAGTAGACGAGTCGATGTCGATGCCGGTCACGGTTGCCGTGTCGCTGAACGGAGCCAGAAATCTCCCGTCGCCGCACGCCGGGTCGAGAACGGTACGAGGCTCGAAGCCGTGCCGTACCTCGGCGACGACGGCGTCGACCAACTCCGGCGGGGTGTACCACGCACCCAGCAGCTTTCGTTGTGACACCGGCATCGCCCGAGCGTAGGGTCCCACTCCGTGACCGACGCGGCAGGCCGCTACCTCAACTTTGGGCGCGAGGAGTGGGCCGACCTTCGGGCGGCCACACCGTTGACGTTGAGCGCAGAGGACCTCGAGTCGCTGCGGGGCATCAACGAGGACATTCAACTCGATGAGGTTGCCGCGATCTACCTGCCGCTGACCCGTCTCTTGAACCTCTACGTGTCGGCGACGCAGAAGCTGCACAAGGTGTCGGGTGAGTTCCTCGGCACGACGTCGCCGAAGGTTCCGTACATCGTCGGCATCGCCGGCAGTGTTGCGGTCGGCAAGAGCACGTTCGCCCGCGTCCTGCAGGCACTGCTCGCCCGCTGGCCGGATCATCCCAAGGTTGATCTGGTCACAACGGACGGGTTCCTGTACCCGAACAAGATCCTCGAGGAACGCGGCATCATGAACCGCAAGGGGTTTCCGGAGAGCTATGACACCCGTCGGCTGCTGCAGTTCCTCCGAGAGCTGAAGAGTGGTACTGCGACGGCTCATGCCCCGCTGTACAGCCACGTGGTCTACGACATCGTCCCCGGCGAGACCGTCGAGGTGAGCCAGCCCGACATCCTGATCCTCGAGGGTCTCAACGTCCTGCAGGTCCGCAGCCCGACCGAGACTGCCACCGAGTTCGTCAGCGACTACTTCGACTTCAGCATCTACATCGATGCCGACGAAGCTCACATCGAGGAGTGGTACGTGCAGCGTTTCATGAAGCTGCGCGACACGGTGTTCCAATATCCCGACAGCTTCTTCCGTCACTTCGCCGATCTCTCGCCCGACGAAGCGGTCGCCACCGCGAAGTTCATCTGGCGGGACATCAACGGCAAGAACCTTCGCGAGAACATCGCTCCGACCAAGTCGCGCGCTGCCCTGCTCTTGCACAAGGGACCCGACCACCGCGTCACCGAGGTCTCGTTGCGCCGCCTGTAGCCGGATTCAATGCGCCGACTGGGGATATCCGTTGGTCCCGGCCCTCTCGAATCGTCTGTGACGAAACCCAGGTCATCGTCGAAACGATCTGGGCGCCACGCTCAACTCATTTGCTACGTCTCCGCCGAAGGCTGGCGCCCAGATCGTCGAGGTATCGCCGGGAGTTTCGTCACGGACGATTCGCAAGGCACGGGTGGAGTCCTTCAAGAGAGTCAAAAGGTCAACGGTTGCCGACCTCGTAGCGGCTGGCCAGGCGTGGGATGCCCACTGCAAGATCAAGGATGTCTTGGCTACCCCGGTGATGGCGACCTGCAGCTGAGCGCCGCCGGGTCAGCGCCCGTCGAGCCACGCAGGTAAGTCAGCCAGCGAGGCCAGTTCGACGAAGTGCTGGTCGTGGTCGACCTGCTCGAGATCCCAGAGGATGGGGTAAGGCACGTGCACCCCGTGCCCCCCGAGAGCCAGCACGGGCAGGATGTCGCTGCGAACGCTGTTTCCGACCATGCAGAACCGGGTTGGATCGATGTTCAACCGCGACAACACGGCCGCGTACGTCTCGGGATCTTTCTCCAACACGATCTCGACGTGTTCGAAGTGATGCGCCAATCCGCTCGTCGTGACCTTGTGCGTCTGATGGATGAGATCACCCTTCGTGATCAGGATCAGCCGCCGCCCGGCGCCGACTTCGGCCAGGACTTCGGGAACGTGTTCGAGCAGGCGCACCGGCTCCTCCAACTGTGTCCTGACCATCTCGACCATCTCGGCCACCACCGCCGAGGGAACACGACCGCCACTGATCGTCACGGCGGCTTCGACCATCGACAGACCGAACGATTTGACGCCGTAGCCGAAGGCGCCGAGGTTCTTGCGCTCCGTCGCGGTCAGTGCGGCCTTGACCTCCACGCCCTCGGGCGCGTAGGGCGCGAGCAGTTCGACGAACCGTTCTTCGTTGGCGCGAAAGCCGTCCTCGCTGTGCCACAGGGTGTCGTCGGCGTCGAAGCCGATGACATCGAACTCGCTCACGAGTGAAGGTGGACCGCGATGGTCCGGGTCATCGGTGCAGGGCGTTGAGATAGTTGTAGACGGTGATGCGGCTGACCCCCATCGCGTCGGCAACGTCTTCGACCGCACGCCGAAGTGTGAAGGCGCCCCGCTCGTCGAGCAGTCTGATGGCACGTTGCTTGTCTTCGCGTGCCAATGAGGGTAGTGATGCACCGAACTCGCGCTCGACGGCATCGATCAGACGGTCGAGCGCGCCGTGCAGGGGAGCCATGCGCACCGCGGCAATTATTGAGCCCTCCCACTTCAATGGCATGTCGCCCGGCTCGCGCTCGTCGGCCGGCACGAGCGTCGCTCCCAGGGCCTCGACCACAGGTTTGACCGCCAACACAAAAGGATGGCGGGGCAGGCCACTCATGAAGTCTCCGTGAGGCGTTCGGCGTGCAGGCTGACGTGCGTCGCGCCGTTGGCGAACGCCGCGTCAACGACAGCTTTGACGACCTCGCCGGCGTCTGCTGCCGGCACGCAGCAGCTTGAGCCGAACGGCCCGAAGTCGATTTCGAAGCCGAGCGCCTGAGCGGCCTCGACGGCGGAGATGACGTGCGGACCAGGTTCGCCCTCGACGAACGGTTCGATGGTGAACTCGAGCAGCAGCACGCGGATGCACTGTAGCGAACGATGCAGCGGCGCCGGCCCGGGGACGGGTAGGGAGGCCGGGCCGGCGGGCTGTGACGGTCAGCGCATGCCCATCACCCGCTGCAGATCCGAACTGCGGTTGATGCAGTCGGTTCCGGCCACCTCGAAAGCCTCGGTGAGCCGGTTGAGCGCACTCTTGAACGTCGTGTTCCAGTCGCTCTCGAACTGCTGGCGCGCCGGGCCCTCCCACACGGTGCCCGCCAAGGCCGAGCTGACCCCACCGATCACCCCGTCGATCGCCACTTTCTGTTGTTTCATCGATCGGCCGAGGCCGTTCAACTGCTCGGGATTGGCCCCGTACATGGTCATGATTTCCTCCTCGAGAGCCGAGTTGCTCACCACAGAGAGGCACACCGGAGCCCGAAAAGCGGAAAGGTCGGCTCAGACGCCTTAGCGGGTGAGGAGGGGCAGCAGCAGGGCGATGCTGTCGGGGACGAAGTCGTGCTCGACGCGCATCGCGTCGAGCTCGGCCAGGGAGACCCAGCGCGCCTCGACCACCTCGCCGTCGTCGAACGTGAACGGACCGTCGTGCACGATCCGGTAACAGCGGCCGATCTCAGCCACGATGCCATCGCTGTACTGGCCCTCGCCGAGGTATTCGAGCTCGGCATCGAAGACACCGAGCTCTTCGGCGAGCTCGCGCTGCGCGGCAACCTCGAAGGTCTCTCCCGCGGTCACGACTCCGCCAGCCGCGATGTCCCAACACCCGGGCCAGATGTCCTTGTCCGGACTGCGACGATGGACCAACAGGCGACCGTCGGTCGACATCACCGCGATGCCGACCGAGCGATGCTGCAGTCGCTTGGCGCGCATCTCGGCGCGGGTGACGGTGGCAACGACGTTGCCAGCGTCATCGACGATCTCCACCAGTTCGTCCGTCATCGAGGCAGGTCTACCATTCGGCGATGGAACTCGACACCCTGCGCGACGCCGCCCACGACCTGTTGCCCGAGATGATCGCCCTGCGCCGCACCCTCCACGAATGGCCGGAGATCGGCAACGACCTGCCGATCACCCGCGAGAACGTCTTGGAAGCGCTCGACGGACTTCCTGTCGATGTCACCCTTCACGAAACCACCAGTGGGATCGCGGCGTTGCTCGACGGCGGAAAGCCTGGTCCGACCGTACTGCTGCGCGGCGACATGGATGCGCTGCCTCTGACCGAGGACACGGGGCTTGATTTCGTTTCTCGGAGCGAAGGAACCATGCACGCGTGCGGACACGACACTCATACCTCGATGTTGGTCGGGGCGGCGAAACTGTTGAGTGCCCAGCGGGCCGACATCGCCGGCCGAGTTCTGTTCATGTTCCAGCCGGGCGAGGAGGGCAACCACGGTGCCAGATTCATGCTCGAGGAAGGGTTGCTCGAACTGCCGGCACGAGCCGATGGTTCCGAATCACCGGTCACAGGAGCGTTCGCGCTGCACATCACGTCGTCGTTGCCGACCGGTTGGTTGAGCAGCCGCGGCGGTTCCATCATGGCCGCTGCGGACACGTTGTTCATCACCGTCAAAGGACGCGGCGGCCACGCAAGCGAGCCGTATCGAGCGCTCGATCCCATTCCGATCGCATGTGAGATCGTCCAGGCGTTGCAGACCATGATCACCCGGCGAATCGACGTCTTCGACCCAGCCGTCGTGACAGTCGGCAAGATCGTCGCGGGCACGGTCAACAACATCATTCCTGAGACGGCGGAGATCGCAGGAACCATCCGTACGGTCAGTGAAAACACCCGCCGTCGAGTGCACGACGGTATTCGCCGCGTGGCCGAGGGCATCGCCGCTGCCCACGACGCCGAGGTTTCCGTGGAGCTCGTCGATGGTTTCCCGGTCACAATCAACGACAAGGCCCAAGCCGATGCGGTGCTGAGCCTGGCAGGTGACCTCGTCGGCGCCGACAAGGTCCTGCGGCTGCCGAACCCGATCATGGGCGCAGAGGACTTCAGCTACGTGCTGGAGCAGATTCCCGGAGCGATGGTGTTCCTCGGCGGCACGCACACCGATCGCAGTCTCGCGTCAGCAGCACCGAACCACTCCAACCGCGTCGTGTTCGACGAGGACGCGATGGTCACCGGCACCGCGATGTACGCCGCGATGGCCCTCAACCACCTGGGCGTGTGACAGGCCCATGCACTAAGCGGGGCGCGTCTCGTGTATTCCCCGAGCAAGCCGCAGGGTGACGAGCTCGAACGGTCGCAGCGTCAGCGAGACGATCCCGTCGCTGCACTCGATGGCTGAGGTCGGCTCTTCCAACAGGTTGCAGCGAAGCGCACCCCGACACGGCGCGGGTGTTCGCAGGGTCACGAGGGAGCGGTCGCCGCACGCCTCGTAGAGCCGCACGATCAGATCTCCCGAACCATCGTCGGCGTGCTTGACGCTGCTGATCTGCACGCCACGATGATCGAGTGTGACCACCGGCCCAGGTGCCGACGGGGCCTGGCCAGTGACGATCCGAAGTGGCATGTTCAGGCCCTCGGCCTCGTGCAACACCTCGTGCAAGCCGGGCCCGTGTGGCAGCACGCAGATGGTCACACGGTGTCGTCCGTGATCGGCGTCGGGATCCGGATACTTCGCGGAGCGCAGCAGCGAGACGCTGACGCCACCGCTCTGCACGCCATGGCCGTAGCGGCCGTCGTTGAGAACTGCCACCCCGAAGGAGGGCTCGCTGATGTCGACGAACCGATGAGCGCACACCTC
>JANMMQ010000147.1:0-4497 GCA_031373465.1 Ilumatobacteraceae bacterium
CGTGGCCCTCACGCCCGCCGACGCCGAAGTCGGAGGTAGTCGTCGCGCGTCGTACCTTCATCAACTCCTCCAGCTCGAGCCACCAGAGATTAGCCCGGGAGGGGTGAGCTGCCCGAACATACGCGCGTCCCTGCGGTTGAGTGTGGAAGAACTCGGCACGTATTAGGCCCACGGGGCACTTGCGCGCCTGCCGACCGAGGCGCACGATACGCGCGCTGGACACCTAACTGGGGAGGTATTCATGGAAAAGCAAGAGATAGGTCGACGCGAGATACTGCGAACCGTCGGCGCTGTTGCCGGAGGCGCGGCTCTGGCCACCGCGGCTATGTCATCGACCGCACACGCTGACGACGGCCACGACGACGAGCGTCGTCGAATCAACGGAAGCTGGATGGTGACGGCAGTGGTCGACGGCCAGCCCGGCTCGACGATGGTGGTTGCCAGTTTCGCGACTGGAGGCGTCGCGATCAGTCACGAGATCCAGCCGGCGGGGCCTCCGTATACGGGCACCTGGGCCCGGACGGGCGGAAACGGTTTCCAGTCGACAATGTGGTCCGGCACCCCCGGTCAAGGCCCGGGATCCCCTGGCGACACTGCGAAATTGCACGTCGAAGGCACGCTCAATAGCGACGGAACGATCTCTGGAAAATTCACGGTCACGATCTTCCCTGCCGATGGCGGTCCTTCACAAACATTCACCGGAACGTTCACCGGCGAACGCATCCACGCCGACGACTGAGGCTCGCACGCTGTTGTGAGTTGCGGCCCCGTGTGGGGCGTAGGTCGTGGGTGCTGAACGTGGGCGCCGAGATGGTCCCGTGCGGACCATTCAGACGCCCGTGTCGACCAACGGGCACGGCGCTGTCACCGCCGACGGCCGTAAAGGCCGCCAGCAGTAACTGCGGTGACCTCGATCGCCCGCAACACTGGCGGAACGGGAGGGATTCGAACCCCCGGGCCTTGTGAGCCTCCCGCTTTCAAGGCGGGTGCATTTGTCCGCTCTGCCACCGTTCCGGGTTCGAGACTAACTGCCGACGGAGTGTCTGCGGCCCGCCCGGGTGGGTTGGAAACACTCGTATGGGGCTATTCGATTTGGGCGCGCAGGGTTTCGACCCAGTCGTCGGCTTCGCGCCATCTGGCGTCAGCGTGTTCTCGCGCGGTGTGGGCGTGCTCGCCCGACGCCGGGTACGAACCGAGGAACTTGACCTTGCCTTGTTTCGCGCGCAGCGACCGCACCGCGTCGGCAAGCAGTTCATCGGCGATGTGGCCGTCGGCGTACACGACGAAGCAGTAGTCGCCGAGACCTCCGTCCTTCGTCGGGCGCGATTGGAGGTTCGACAGGTTGATACGACGGGCCGCGAACTCTTGCAGGATCGAGATGAGACTTCCGGGCTCGTCGGCACGCTGGTAGATCACCAAGCCGGTGCGGTCGTGACCGGTGCGTGCCGGCACGCCGGAACGGGCCACGAGGACGAACCGGGTCTGGTTGCCGGCATGGTCGGCGATGTCCGCGGCGAGCAGAGCGAGGCCGTACACATCGCCGGCGATGTGCGGCGCGATCGCGGCGGAGCCTGTGCCCGCTTCCTCGCTGACGATGCGAGCCGCCTCGGCAGTGGAGTTGGCGGCACGAAGCTCGGCCTGCGGCAGGTTGGCGCGCACGTACGCGTGGCATTGGGCGGTAGCGACGGGGATGGACAGCACGGACTTGACATCGGCCAACGTCGTTCCCGGTTTGGCCAGCAGGCAGTGCTCGATGTCGAGCACCACCTCACGCTGAATCAAGAGCTCGTGGCTGAACGCCAACTCGTCCTGAGTCAGGTTGACCATTCCCTCGATCGAGTTCTCGATCGCCACGAAACCGAAGTCGACATCACCGGCTTCGACGGCGTCGAGCACGTCGGGCATCGTGCGATACAGCACGTGCTCCACCGCGGCCAGATCGGGCTGCGACTTCAGCGCCTGCTCGGAGAACGTGCCGTGCGGACCGAGGAAGCCGATGCGAGTCGTGGGATCAATCACCAGCCACAGGCTCTTGGTCGGCCCGAGCCCAACCGGGCCAAATACACTCGCCGCCGTGGCGGACCCGGCCGAGAGCACTGCGTCGTTGTTCCGCCATATCGACGTCAACCTCGTCACGCCCACGGACTTCTCCCGTGGTCCGTGGGACACGAGGGCCTTGCACGGCGGACCTGTCGCAGCGTTGATTGCCGACGCGATCGAACAGACGCCCGACGATGGCATCGATTGGTTCGTCTCGCGTTTGACGGTGGAGCTCGAGCGCCCTGTTCCGATGGAACCACTGGCTGTCGACGTGACGGTGACGCGGCCGGGACGGAAGGTTTCGCTTCTCGAAGCAACGGTCACGCTCGCGGCAACCGGCATGGTTCTCGCCCGCGGACGGGCCCTTCGGATCAGGCAGGCGGATGTTCCGCTGCCATTCGACGACCCGACGATGGCCGCGATGCTGCAGCGTGAGCCTGCACCTCTGGGACCCGAGCACGGGACCGACGACGAGATCACCACGCTCGAGTACATCGGCTTTCACAACGGCGCCGTCGAGCATCGCTTCATCGATCTGCCCGAGCAATCGAGCGGAGGGGTGCTCGATTGGATCCGGATGATCGTCCCGGTCTTCCCTGACCGGCCGCTCACCTCGTTGCAACGCGTCGCCGGCGCTGCCGATTTCGCGAACGGCATCTCCCACGTGCTGCCATTCGAAACGCACCTGTTCATCAATGCCGATCTCACCATCCACCTGTTCCAACCGATGCAGGGCGAGTGGGTCGGCATGGCCAGCAAGACACACCATGGGAGCCGGGGAATCGGGATGTCGGAGACGGCCTTGTTCGATGTCAACGGCCGAATCGGGCGTTCGAACCAATCTCTGCTGTTCGAAATTCGGTAGCGACGTATCACGGACGGACAGTTGGCGCTCTGTCAAGGGAGCGACATGACTGGCATCACAGAGAGTCCCAGCACATCCATCACGGGCAGCGCCGCGCTGACCCGCTCGTGGTACGGGCAGATCAGATCAGCGTTCGGCAAGCCGCACATCGCGCTGATGTCGTCGGTACACGATCCGGCGAGCGTCAGCCATCCTTCACAACCTGTCAGCTCGCTGCTCGGAACGATCCCCTCGCTGCGGTTCGCGACACCGGTTCGACTACGCGACCTTGCTGCGGTGACACAACGAGAAGCCGTCGCCGCGGGAGACGTCATCACCCAGCAGGGCGAGAACAGCTTCGACGTGTTCTACATCATCGACGGAACCTTCGACGTGTTGATCAGCCACTTCGGCCACACCCCCGACTTCATCCGCGTGCTGCGCGGCGGCGACTCGTTCGGCGAGCTCGGCGTGCTCTACGACGTGCCCCGCACGGCGACCGTCCGCTGCACGTCGGCAGGGCACATCTTGCGGATACCCGGCGAAACATTTCTGGACGCACTCGATACCGGGAGCTGATCAGCCGCCAGAATGGGCGGGTGGACGAACCGACGCTGCGCCAATTGATCGACGACGTTCGCAGCGGCGTCATCACACCCGATGCCGCTGTAGAACGATTGCGGCGGCTCCCATTCGCCGAGGTCGGTGATGCGCTGGTCGATCACCACCGGTCCTTGCGGCAGGGCATGCCCGAGGCGGTCTATGGCCGTGGCAAGAGCGTCGGGCAGTGCGTCGCAATCGTCGGCGAGCTGCTGACCAACGGCGTTGGGCCCGTGTTGCTGACGCGTGCCGATGCAGCGCAGATCGACGCCGTGTGTGCAGCGCACGGCACGGGCGAGCGGGCAACCGGCGCTGTCCTGTGGCGCCGACCCGAGCCGAGCCGAGCGTCGCACGTCCTGGTGACCAGCGCCGGAACGAGCGATGTCGAGATCGTCGACGAATGCGTCCTGACACTGCGTGCATATGGCTTCACACCCGATCGGCTGGCCGACATCGGAGTTTCCGGCCTGCACCGCCTTCTCGCCCACATCGACCGTGTCACGTCGGCGGACGCTGTGGTCGTGGTGGCCGGGATGGAAGGTGCACTGGCCAGCGTGATCGGCGGCCTCACCAGCGGTCCGGTCGTGGCCGTTCCGACCAGCGTCGGGTACGGATCCAGCCTCGATGGCATCACCGCGTTGCTGGCGATGCATGCTTCGTGCGCCAGCGGGGTCACGGTGGTGGGAATCGACAACGGGTTTGGAGCAGCGTGCGCGATCGCCAGAATGATGCCGTGACGCGAACCGCCTGGTTTCACTGCTTCGCCGGAACTGCCGGCGACATGACGATGGCGGCACTGGTCGATGCTGGTGCCGACCAGATGGTCATCGCTGATCTCGTCGGCCGGCTCGATCTCGAGGGGTACGCCCTCACGTTCGAGGGCGTGATGCGATGCGGTATCGCCGCCACACGGGCCCACGTCGTGGTGGACGATCACAGCCACGAGCGAACACACGACGAACACGTTCATCACCACCGCAGCTATCGGGCAATCCGTGATCTGATCGATGCCG
>JANMMQ010000307.1:0-4568 GCA_031373465.1 Ilumatobacteraceae bacterium
GTGACCAGATCGAGGGCAAGGCTGTTCATGCAGTAGCGCTGGCCGGTCGGCGCAGGACCGTCGGGGAAGAGGTGGCCGAGGTGTGATGCGCATCGGCGACAGCGAACCTCCGTGCGGATCATCCCGTGGCTGTTGTCCTCGACGAGCTCGACCGCATCGGCCGCCTTCGTCTGATAGAAGCTCGGCCACCCGCTGCTGGACTCGAACTTGGCAGTTGAGTCGAACAGCTCAGCCCCACACGCTGCACAGTGATACGTGCCGTCAGCGTGCTCGTCGACATACTTCCCGCTCCAGGCCCGTTCTGTGCCGGCTCGACGCAGCACTTCGTACTGCTCGGGGGTCAGCACCTCACGCCAGTCGGCGTCCGTTCGGTCGATCTCGGGCATCGTTTCCTCCTCGTGGTCGATGTGAAGTCGCTTCGGTGTCTTTCGGTTCTACCACGTCATTTCGTCGCATCCTCGATGATCGTCGGGCTCGATCTGAAGCGTGGCGTGGGTGATGCCGTGTCGATCCGCCAGCACCTGCCTGGCCTGGTCGAGCACCGAGTGGGAGTCGACGCCGACCGACACCATGAGATGAGCGGTAGCCACGTCCATCTCGGAGGTCAGAGTCCAGACATGTATGTCGTGCACGTCGACAACGCCTGCAATGGTCGCCAGATCCTGTCGCAGCACGGCGATGTCGAGACGGGCGGGAGCCGCCTGAATCAGCACAAGGAGAGCTTCATGACCGAGACGCCAGGCTCGGGGCAGGATGAACACTCCGATGACGGCGCCGATCACCGGGTCCACCCACGTCCAGCCGGTAATACCCCACACGATCGCAGCGATGATCACCCCAACCGATCCGAGCGCGTCCGACAGCACTTCCAGATAGGCGCCGCGCATGTTGAGGCTGTCCTTTGCTCCGGCACGCAGCAGCAGGAGCGCGATCAGGTTGACGACGAGGCCGATGACGCCGACGACGAGCACCGGCGTAGAGGCGATCTCGGGGGCATTGCCGATGCGCCGGACCGCCTTGAGGAGCACATAGCCGGCGACGGCGAACAGCAGTCCCGCGTTGAGGACGGCAGCAAGGATCTCGAGGCGGTACAGGCCGAACGTGCGGTGCGCATGAGCCCGCGCATTGGAAGCCGCCTGGATAGCAGCAACTGCCATGCCGAGGCCCAGAGCATCTGTCGCCATGTGCCCGGCGTCGGACAACAGCGCCAACGAGCCTGTCACGACGCCGACCACGACCTGGACCACCAGAAAGGCGACGATGAGCGCCAAGGAGATCAACAAGGGCCGCAGATGTCGGGCACCGGCTCTCGCGCCATGGCCATGGCTGTGGTCGTGACCGGCGCTCATGGCTGCGCTTGCTCAGTCGAAGCGCACGCCCTGCCTGTCCAGTTCCTTGTGAACTGCGACGATGTCGCAGCTTTCGAGATCCGTGCCCGCGTGGACCGACAGTGCCGCTGCGATACCGGCGCCTTGTCCCAATACCGCACAACACGACATGTTACGCGTCGAAGCATGTGAGACCCGGTCGCCGCCGGACGAGCGGCCGGCCACCAGCAGGTTGCGCACGCCTTTAGGGACAAGGTTGCGGTACGGGATCTGGAAGTACCGGCCTGTGGTCGGCAGGATCAAGATTCCGTAGCCGTCGATGAACTCCGGGTAGATACCGATCGAGTCCTCGAACCGGCTCTGATCCCGAACATCGTGTTCGGTCATGTTGTAGAGGGCATCGATCTTGCGCGTGTCGCGAATCCCCAGCGTCATGCCGAAGTTCCGCAACCGCGCGCCTTCGCAACCGGGCGTGTACCGCCGCAAGGCCTCGATGGCCTGCATGGCTTGGCGACGGCCGTCGATCTCGCCGCGCGTCAGATCGTCGGGATCGGTGCCGTCGATCCCATCCATGTGGACCACGTTCATGTAGGTCAGCTCACCGGTGTCGTGTATGGCGCCCCATGTACCGGCGAGAGTCGACAGGCTTGCGGGCAGCAAACCGTCCTTGATCGCCTGTTCGAAGGGGTGCTTGAGGAATGGCGAGAACATGTCATCTTCTTTGCCACCGGTCTCGATGTTCCATTCACCGCCGCCTGCCCAATCCTTGTAGGTCTGCGGGTTGGCTTTGATGCCCTCGATGAACGCCCTCTTGTCAACGCCGGCGAGGTGGAACATCACCGAGACAGCCATCATCTGCTCCCGCGGCGTGTGAAAGGTCGGCGCGCCTGCACGGTGAGCCACATCAGCATCGCCGGTTGCATCGATCACTCTGCCGGCGAGGATGGCTTCACGGCCTGCTTTGGACTCGGTGATGATGCCAGTGATCCGGTCGCCGTCCATGATCGGCGCGGCGAAGGTTCGGTGCAACATGCCGTGGATGCCGGCCTCTTCGACCAACGTGTCGGCAACCAGCTTGAAGCCTTCCGCGTCGAGCTCGAATGACATCGACTGGCTTTCCGGCACAGCGGCGCCCATCTCGTGAGCACGAGTTTCGAACTCGCGACCGATGCCGTTGGCCTCGACTGTCTCCTCGTGGCGATACCAGGCCATGCCCTCGACTCCGACCGCGGTGATGTTGCCCCCGAAGCAGCCAAATCGTTCGACCAACGTGACCTCGACACCTGCACGCGCGGCAGCGAGGGCGGCTGCGAGACCTGCAGGGCCTGAGCCGACGACGAGCACATCGGTCTCGTGAATGACATCGACCTGCCGGGCCGGCTCGGTGATCGTGCCGAAGGTTCGGCGTGCGGGACCTGCGGTCATGTCCGCAGTATTGCTGGTTCTCGACCTGTTGGAGAGCGTTCACTCCTCGTTAACCCCCCGTTCATCCGTCCGCCCCTTATGCGTCAACTTCGATCTCTACCGTGACCGCCGTCAGTCATCATCAAACGCCATGCGCAACTTTGAGATCCCCACTACAAGGAGAACATACGTGAACATTGTCAAGCGGCGGCTCGTGATCGCCGGAACCATCGCTCTCTCGCTCCTCGCGACAGCATGCGGTAGCGACAAGTCATCGAACAGCACATCTGCGCCGGTCGCCACCGATGCAGCAACTACAACAGCAGCGGCTGCCGAGTCGACGACGCCCGCAGCAGCGGCGACCACTACCGAGGGCGCATCCGCAAGCACCACTACGGCCAACACGGTCGACTTCTCCAAGTTGACTGGCAGTCTGGTCGGCAGCGGGGCGACGTTCCCCAAGGGTTTCTACGACGACGCAATTGCCACGCTCGCGGGCGTCGCTCCTGATTTGACCGTCGAGTACGGCGGCGGCGGCTCGGGCAAGGGACGAAGCGATCTACAAGAGATGGTCGTCGATTTCGCCGGCACCGACGGTGTGGTGAAAGACGCTGACAAGGCTGCCTACAAGGGCGGCGAGTTCGTCTACGTACCCACCGTCATCGCGCCGATCACGATGTCGTACAACCTGCCGGGTGTCGACAAGCTGCAACTGTCGCCGACGAGCATCGCCGCGATCTTCCAGCTCGAGGTCACCAAGTGGAGCGATCCAGTGATCGCTGCAGACAACCCGGGAGTCACGCTGCCTGACACCGCCATCGTGGTGGCCCGCCGGGCCGACGGTTCCGGCACAACGGAGAACTTCTCCAAGTTCCTCAACGCAGCGGCGGGACCTGACGCTGGCGGCACATGGAAGCTCGGCGGTGCATCAGAGCTCGAATGGCCAGCGGGAACGCAGGCAGGCGACGGCAACAGTGGAGTCGCCCAGATCGTGGCGTCCACCGAAGGCGCTATCGGCTACGTCGACCTGAGCGACGCCAAAGCGAACAACCTGTCGTTCGCATCGGTCAAGAACAAGGCAGGCAAGTACATCGAGCCGACCCTTGATGCCACCACGGCAGCCGCTCAGGGCACCACGATCAAGGACGACCTGACGTTCTTCCTTGGTTGGGCCGACGGAGACAAGGCCTATCCGATCGCTGCGCAGACATGGATCATTGCGTACACGAAGCAGGCGGACCCGGCCAAGGCCGAAGCCCTGCGCGGGTTCCTCACCTACCTCCTGACCGACGCTCAGAAGACGGCTGCGGACATCAACTACGCGGCGCTACCTGCGGATCTCCAGGCGAAGGCTCTGGCCAACATCGCCAAGATCGGAGCCTGACCCACCCACTCCCGATTCAATCTACGTTTAGCGACGAGACCCAACGGGTACGCGGACGACCAAGGAGGAGAATGCACGAATCGCCGGTTGACCTGGCGGATCTGCGACCGAGGCGACAAATTCTCGACCGTATCTTCAAGGGCTCGACCCTTGCAGCCGGAGCCGTGATCCTGATCGTTCTCGTTCTCATCGCCTGGACCATCAGCGGGCGCTCGCTACCGGTCTTCAGGCAGGAGGGCATCCGCTTCTTCACTGAACGCCGGTGGGCACCAAGCAAAGAGGTCTACGGCGCGCTGAGCTTCATATACGGCACGGCCGTCACGTCCCTGATCGCCGTGCTGATCTCCGTTCCGGTCAGCATCGGCATCGCCCTGTTCACGACGCAGATCGCGCCTGCATGGCTGAAGAAGTGGCTGGTCTCGCTCACGGATCTGGTGGCCGTCGTTCCGTCG
>JANMMQ010000030.1:0-1627 GCA_031373465.1 Ilumatobacteraceae bacterium
GGCTCGATCGCCGGCTCGTGGAAACGTGTTCAGTTCACCCCCGACCTGTTGCCCAGTGACGTCACAGGGGTGATGGTGTTCGACCAGCGCACCTCGTCGTGTTCGTTTCGGCAGGGCCCCCTCTTCACCAACGTGCTGATCGGCGACGAGGTCAACCGTGCCAGCCCGAAGACCCAGTCAGCCCTGCTGGAGGTGATGGAAGAGCGCCAGGTCACCGCCGACGGTGTGCCGCACCTCGTCCCCCGGCCGTTCTTCGTGATCGCCACCCAGAACCCTCGCGACTTCCACGGGACCTTTCCCCTGCCCGACGTGCAGCTCGACCGATTCGCGATGAAGCTGTCACTCGGATACGCCGACCAGGCCACCGAGGTGGTCGTGCTCGAGGCGTACCGTCGTGAGAACCGCGACCGGGGGGTGCCGGCGGTCACCAATGCCACGCAACTCGAGCATCTGATCGCCTCGATCGAGCAGATCGAGGTCGTGCACAGCATCAACGACTACATCGTCCGTCTCGCCAATGCCACCCGGACGCACCCGGATCTGCGCCTCGGCGTCTCGACGCGTGGCACGTTGTCACTCATGCGCGTCGCCAAGGCGTACGCGGCCAGCGAGCAACGCGGCTACGTCACACCCGACGACATCAAGACGCTCATCGAGCCCGTGTTCGGTCACCGCATCTCGTTGAGCTCCGAGGCCGAGCTTCGCGGTGTGCGCAGCGAGCAGGTGTTGGCCGAGATCGTCGACGACATCGCAGTACCCCGGCACCGCGAGGGTTGACGGCGTGCTGACTCGCACCGGGCTCGGGGTGTTGATCGGTACCGCAGTCTGCACGTTCTTCGGCCTGTTGTGGCGATACGAGGAACTGCTGGCGCTGGCCGCCGCAGGCGCCATCGCAGTCGGCCTTGCTCTCTACACCTCACGACGACCGACGCGGCACACGGCCAGGCGCCGGCTGATCACGGCGCGAGTCGCCCGCGGCGAAACGGTTCACGTCCGCTACCAGATCTTCAATCAAACTCAGCACAGGCTCGGTTCGACTCGTTTGACCGACGAGTTCCAAGGTATCCACCAGACGATCGAGGTGCCGACTCTGCCTCGAATGACCCGGCATGAGGTCGATGCTCAGTTCGCCACCCGGCGTCGCGGCATCTTCCCGATCGGTCCGTTGTCGTTCGAGCGCACCGATCAACTCGGTCTGGCCGCGGCCAGTCGTCCGCTCGGTCAAGTTGGTGCAATCGTCGTGCATCCTCGTGTGTACCCGCTCATCACTGCATCGGGCGCAGTGCGCGTCATCACCAACGATGCAGTGCTGCGGCGGCCTTCGGGCGATCCGCAGTCAGGGTTTCAATCGCTGCGCGAGTACCAGTACGGCGACGACACCAGGTTGATCCATTGGCCGACCTCGGCTCGTGCTGCGACATTGATGATCCGCGAGTTCGTCGATCTCCGCCGTCATGAGTTCACGGTGGTGATCGATACCTCTACTGAAGCTGGGACAGCCGACGACTTCGAAGAGGTCGTCGATGCTGGCGCCAGTGTTGCCGCGTTCGCCTTGCGGTCCGGGCTCGACGTGGTCGTTCGAACAACGTCTCGTTTGCGGGCCGGTCGGCCGTATCCGCTGGTCGAC
>JANMMQ010000352.1:0-9361 GCA_031373465.1 Ilumatobacteraceae bacterium
GGGGGAATGACGTGACAAAGCGCCAAAAGAGCTTGTATGCGTTCGCAGCAACAGCGGCACTCGTGCTGGTTGCCTGCGGAGGCGGGGGCAATTCCACGAGTTCGTCCCCGGCTGGGACCACTGGTGGAACCACAGGCGCCAGCGAAACCACTGCGGCCAGCGCGACAACGGCAGCGTCGACTGGCGGCACCACCGCAGCAACCTCGCCGGCGACTCCTGCCGGCTGGACGGTCGACACGTCGACGTGCTCCGACCCGGCACGCGCAGAGCAGCCGATCGAGGGCACCGTCAAGATCGGCTCGGCAATGCCCCTGTCAGGTGGCCCTGCTGCCGCATTCGGTCCGGTCAAGGACGGCTTTCAGCTCTACCTCAACATGGCCAGCGAGAAGGGCCTGCTGCCGGGGTACACGCTGACTGCCGACATCCGCGACGACCAGTACGACGCCACCCAGACCCCGGGTGTGGTCAATGGCCTCATCGACGACGGAGTCGACATGTTCGCCGGCATCATCGGAACACCCAACAACCTCGCGGTTCGCGACACGTTGAACGAGGAGTGCATCCCGCAACTGCTCAACCTCACCGGATCACCCTCCTGGGGCCAGATCGCCGATTACCCATGGACCACCGGTGCGCTCGTTCCGTACAACATCGAGGCTTCGATCTATGCAACGAAGCTCAACGAGCTGAAGCCCGGCGCCAATGTCGCGCTGTACTACATCAACAACGAGTTCGGCAAGGCATACATCGATGAGTTCAAGAAGAAGGCCACCGAGCTCGGCTTCAACATTGTCGACGAGCAGACCGTCGAGCCCGACGTCAACGACCCGCCCGTGACCCAAGTGGGCAGCATCGCCGGCAAGACCCCCGACGCAATCATCGCGATCCCGCTCGGGCTGCAGTGCCCGGCATTCCTCGGCGAGCTGTCACGGGCCGAGGCGCAGACCGCCGGCTGGGCGCCACTCGTGTTCGTCACCAACACCTGTGCCTCGAAGTTGTTCTTCGGGCTGGCCGGTCCTGCTGCCGAAGGTGTCTACACCTCGAACAACCTGGTCGATTCCAACGACCCGAAGAATGCTGAGCACCCCGGTGTCAAGGCGTTCCTCGAGGCGTATGCAACTGCTGGCCTGGCCGGCGATCCCGGCGTCACCGAAGCCGGGTGGAGTGTCGGCGAGAGCACGGTCGCCATTCTCAACGCGGCCCTCAAGACGGGCACTCTCAGCCGCAAGTCGATCATCGAGGCAGCCCGCAACCTCACGTTCACCCCGTCGCTGGTGCGCCCGGGCGTTCAGTACAAGATGAACGGCGCTGAGGATCCATTTTCGTTCCAATCGCTGCAGGTGCTGCAGTGGAGCGTTGCTTCGCAGACGTTCACGGAGATCGGCGACCCCATCACCGAGTTCGAAAGCTGAATGCCTTCCTGCCTGTCGACCTCAGGCCGACAGGCAGGTGAAGAACTTCTGCACCAGCTCGGCCGTAGGCGTTCCGGTTGTCCCGGCCTCAACCAGCTTGCGCACGGAGTCGTCCGACAACAAGGCGGTGAAGCAGGCCTTGTCGACCTTCATCCCCGCAGCTTCGAACTGCTTGATCATCAGGTCGATCGTCTGCTGCGGCACGGTGAAGTCGCTGGGCAGCGAAATACCAGAAGGAACAGACGCCTCATCGGCGAACGTGAAGTCTGGTGCGGTGCCGGCGGTGACACTGGTTTCGCCAGTCGCGGCTGTCGTGTTGTTCTTGTCGTTGCCACACGCTGACAACAACGTCAGTGCCGTGATCGATGAGACTAGTCCGGCGACGATCGGTTTCATGCTTGGTCCCCTTCGTTCGGGCACCAGTGTGCCTGATTCCTAGACAGGAATGGGGTCGGCCCGCGCCGATCGGAGCCGGGAGCGGCGGGCGGCGTCGACCGAGGCGATGGCCAGGCCGAGCCACACCAACGCAAACCCGATGATGCGCGAAACCGGGAGGCTCTCGTGGAAGACGAGCCAGCCAAGGCAGAAGTTGATCGTCGGCACGATGTAGTTCAGGGGACCGATCACCGTCAGCGGAGTGCGTTGTGCGGCATAGGCGAAAAGGGTCAGCGGGACGATCGTCGCCACGCCACTGCACATCACCAATGCGAGCTCTGCACCCGTCGCCGTTCGCGGAATGCTGCCGGCGCTGCCCGCCAGTGTCGCGACCGCGATGATCGCTGGCACCAGAACGATGAAGCTCTCGGCCGCCATGCTCTCGACCGGTGTCAGCGGCACGTGCTTCTTGAGGTAGCCGTACGCGACCCACGACGTGGCGATGATCAACGCGAGCCACGGCACGCGGCCGTAGCTGAACGTCAGGATGCCGACGGCGATCACTGCGAGCACGAACACGAACTGCTGAGCACGACTGAGCTTCTCGTGCAGGACGATCACGCCGACGGCAATCGTTCCGAGCGGCGCCAGGAAGTAGCCGAGCGCGGTCTCGATGACGTGATCATGAACAACAGCCCACACATAGGTGGTCCAGTTGACGGTCAGAATGATGGCGCACATCACGACCGAACCAAGCAGGCGGCGGTCGCGCACCACTGGGAGCAGATGGCGCCATCGGTGCGACACCGACAGGATGATGGCCATCAGCACGGCTGCGCAGATCACCCGCCAACCGATCAGTTCGACTGCGTCGAACGACTCGAGGTGACGCCAGTAGAGCGTCAGCGCGCCCCAGATCAGGTATGCGGCGATACCGGCGACGATGCCGTTCTGTTGAGACTTGGGGTGCCGTGAGTCGCCGTTCACCAGGCGATGCTGCCGTTCACCGGGTGCTACGGACGGACGCAGGCGATGGCCAACGCATTGAGCTCGCGGCACCGGCGGAGGTCGTGGCTGGGGTCGAGCTGCAATGTGTCGTGCAGGAAACAGAACGACAGGCCACTCTCGCACTCGACCCAGCACAGCTGACCACCGGCGCCGGGATGGCCGAATGCGCGTGCTGCATGTGGGAACCAGCGGTAGTCGTTCATCCCGTCCGAGCCGGCGACGATGCCTGCGATGGTGCGGTTGGCCGGTACGCCGTCGCTGGCGCTCACACTGCCGTTGCGAATCGTTCCCGTCGCGTCCGCCAGCCACTGTGGTGGATGCGATTCGTGCTGATTGTGGAGGAACGATTGGTAGATCAGCGCCACGTCGGCGGCTCGAGCGACGCCGCCTCCGCCGGGTATTGCGGCAGCCTGCGCCCGGGGATCGTTGAGACTCAGCAGCAACTCCGGCGAGACGGTCGTGTCGGGAACCAGTTCTTCCCGCCCGAACTCTGCAAGGAGGTGATCGTGGTCCGGAACGGAGCCTGCTGTGCGAATGGGCACGACCGAGCCGCCAGCCAGCGCGTCGGGGGCAACGCCCAACACGTCGGGAACTCCCGCAGCTGCAGCCACTCGCTGGTTTATGACATCGGCATACGGCTGCCCCGACATCGCTTCGATCAGCTCGGCAATCACCCAATGAGCTGCGATCGGGTGGTACTCGGTGCGGGTTCCCGCCGGCCACGACAGTGTCCACTCCGCGAACTGTCGACGACGCCCGTCGCTGCTCGCCCAGGTATCCGGACCGATCGGAGCTTGTGGGAAGCCGCCCTGCATCGTCAGCAGTTGGAGGACGGTGACCGCCTCCTTGCCGTTGTCGCCGAAGCTCGGCAGATACCGGGCAACTGGGGCGGTCAGGTCGACACTGCCATCGGCGAGGTGGGGGAGCAAGGCCATAGCGACGATGGGCTTCGTGGCCGAGAAGACCACGAACCTCGAGTCCGGTGTGGCCGTTCCGAACGAATCGCCGGCGACCACCTCGCCGTTCAGCCCGAGCGCGAACTGGGCTGCGTTCGAATGCCCTTCTTCGACTTCGGTTCGGATGCGGTCCTGCAGGTCGTTGACTGCGTGGGTGTTGAGCACGTTTCGTAGAGTACGAGTTGAGCTCCCCCTGCCAGTAGGCGCAGCGAAAGGAACCAATGACCGGCCGGACCCATCTGGCGACTACTCGTTCGCGGCGCAGATGGCCGACATCGAGGCGTGGTGCCGCCGTCTCGATCGCCCTGCCATCGTCGGGGCATCTCTCGGCGGTCTCGCCGGGTTGTGGACCGAGGGCACCCGCGCAATGGCCGAACAGCCTCCGGCCGGGTCATGTCTGGTGCTCGTTGACATCGCATCGCAGCGAATCCGAGGGTGTCGAGCGGATCGTTGCGTTCATGAGCGAGCACGCCCGGCATCTGCGCCTGCCTGTGCTGCTGGTCCGTGGTGGACGCAGCGACGTGCTGAGACTCGAAGCTGCTGCCGAGTTCATGGAGCTGGTTCCGCAGGCCGAGTTCGTCGACGTCGGCGACGCCCATCACATGGTCGCCGGGGATCAGAACGATGCATTTACGGCTGCCGTCGTCGACTTCGTGTCCCGAGTGTCGACGATCGCCTGAACGTCGATGGACATCGTTGTCGCCCCCGATCCCCAGTCCGCGGCCAAGGAAGCTGCGTCATGGATAGCTCGGCAGTTGCGCAACGCCGTCTCGCGGCGCGGGTCGGCAACAGTCGCGTTCAGCGGCGGCTCGACCCCTACGCTGATGCTGGCGGAGCTCGCTGAGCTTGCTGTGCCATGGCAGTCGACGACGGGCTTCCAGGTCGACGAGCGCGTCGCACCGGATGGTGACCCGGACCGCAACGCGACCTTGCTCGACGTGCTGCGTCCGCGAGGGGCGACGATCCATTTGATGCCGGTGACCGACGACGATCTCCAATCCGCCAGCCGACGGTACGCGGCCCTTCTTCCGGCCCGCCTCGACGTCGTTCATCTCGGTCTTGGCGACGACGGCCACACCGCGTCGTGGCCACCACGCGATCCGGTGATCGACGCGCCGGGCGTCGTCGCGATCTCGCGATCGTTCAACGGTCGGGTGCGGATGACTCTCACGGTCCACGCCGTCAACGCTGCCCGGCGCCGGTTGGTGCTGGCCACGGGTGGCGCCAAGGCAACCGTTGTCGAACGCTGGTTGCTGCACGACACGTCCTTGCCGATCGAGCGGATCCATCGTGGCAACGCGATGGTCGTGCTCGACGCCGCAGCGGCAGCGCGCTTGCCCTACCAGGCTCGCTAGCGTCTGGCGGCAATGGACATCACGACGACGCCGGCATGGTCGGCGCTGCAGGCGACTGAACGCCCGGCCCATCTGCGCAAGCTGTTCGCCGAAGATCCGCGGCGGGCCGTTCGCTATCGGCTCCAAGCCGGCGACCTGCTGATCGACTACTCGAAGAACCTCATCGATGACGATGTCTTGCGCAGGCTGCTGGCGGTCGCCGGTACCGCGGGGGTCGAGGCGCGCCGCGCGGCGATGTTCAGAGGCGACCCGATCAATGTCACCGAGCGCCGTGCCGCGTTGCATACGGCGTTGCGTGCCCCGCGTGATGACGTGATCAACGTCGGCGGCCACAACGTCGTTTCAGATGTGCACGAGGTTCTGCTGCGGATGACCGCATTCTCGGACCGTGTTCGCAGCGGGGCATGGCGCGGCGCGACCGGTGAAGCAATGCAGACCGTTGTCAACATCGGTATCGGCGGCAGTGATCTCGGGCCGGCCATGGCGTACCTGGCGACCGAGTCGTTCGGTGACCAGAACCTGCGTTGTCGCTACGTCAGCAACGTCGATGGCGCTGACATCACCAGCAATCTCGCCGGCCTCGATCCTGCCACCACGTTGTTCATCGTCTGCTCGAAGACGTTCACCACGATCGAGACGCTGACCAACGCCGGCGAGGCACGTCGCTGGCTGACAGCAGCGCTCGGCGAAGACGCGGTCAGCAAGCACTTCGTGGCGGTCAGCACGAACGCAAAGGAAGTTGCCGCCTTCGGAATCGACACTGCCAACATGTTCGGTTTCTGGGACTGGGTCGGCGGGCGCTACTCGGTTGATTCGGCGATCGGGCTCTCGTTGGCTCTCTCCATCGGCCCCGCTCGCTTCCGCCAGTTCCTCGATGGGTTCTACACGATCGACCGGCACTTCCTCGAGGCGCCTCTGCACGTCAATGCGCCGGTTGTCATGGCCATGCTGGGCATCTGGTACGCCAACGTGCTAGGTGCCGAGACGAAGGCGGTGCTGCCGTATGCCCACGCGATGCGGCGCTTCCCGGCCTACCTCCAACAGCTCGACATGGAATCCAACGGCAAAAGCGTTCGCCTCGACGGTTCACCCGTGTCGACGACGACTGGTCCGATCGTGTGGGGCGAGCCCGGAACCAACGGCCAGCATGCCTTCTTCCAGCTGTTGCACCAGGGGACAAGGCTGGTGCCGATCGACTTCATCGGCTTCGGCCAGCCCGACGATCCGCTGGTCGAGCAGCATGACCTTCTGATGGCCAACCTGTTCGCCCAGGGTGAAGCACTTGCCTTCGGCAAGACGCTCGAAGAAGTCATCGCTGAAGGCATCCCAGAGCATCAACAGGCGCACCGGGTTTTTCCTGGCAATCGGCCGAGCACCACGATCGTTGCCCAGCGGTTGACTCCGAGCGTGCTCGGCCAGCTGATTGCCCTCTATGAGCACGTCGTGTTCGTGCAGGGTTGCATCTGGGACATCAACAGCTTCGATCAGTGGGGTGTCGAGCTCGGCAAGGCGTTGGCCAACCGGATCACGCCCGAGCTGTCGAGCGACGAAACGCCGCAGCACGACGCATCGACAACCGCTCTCATCGAGTGGTACAGGGCCAACCGCGCCGTTCCTGAATAGCCGCACGTCGAGCGGGCTAGCCGAGGGGCGTGACCCTGGCGAACAGCGCCTTGAGGTATCCGCCCTGAGGGAACGTCACCGGATGATCGACGGCGTGTCCCGTGCGACGGAGCTCGACGAGGTCGTAGCCGGCGCGTTGCGCCGACCCGCGCACCGTCGCGTAGAACTGTTCTTCGGTGACCCTGCTCGAGCACGACGCTTGCACCAACAGCCCGTCGGGGCGCGTTAGTTGCACTGCGCGCTGCGTGAGCTGTCCGTATGCGTGCAGTGCCCGATCGACGTTCGACTTGCGTTGCGCGAACGCCGGAGGATCGACCACCACGATGTCGTAGTGCTTGCGTCGTTGGATGAGGCGGTCCATCACCTCGTAGGCGTCGCCGATGATCGCGTCGTGCTCGCAATGACGGACATTGGGCAGACCGGAGTTGTGGTCGAAGTTGCGCTCCGCTGCTGCCAGCGTCGGCTCGCTCTGATCCACGCTCGTGACCCTGGTTGCACCTCCTGCCGCTGCGTAGATCCCGAAGCCACCGGTCGCGGCGAAGATGTCGAGCACCCGCATGCCGGCCGACATCGAGCCGACCAAAGCCCGGTTCTCTCGTTGATCCAGGAAATGACCTGTCTTCTGACCGCCTACGACATCCGCTTCGAATACGAGGCCGTTCTCGCGGAACAGGACGGGACTGGTGGGCACATCGCCGATCAACGACATGCCTTCACTCAGGCCGTGCAGCCGCTGATCGGCCATTGTGCGCGCCAGGCGCAGCACGAGTGTCGTGGGCTTCAGCTCTTCGGCGATCACGGCGACGATCGATCGCAGGTGGGGGATCCACACCGGCGAATAGAGCTTGAGCACCAGTGTCTCGGCGTACTGATCCAGGACCAGTCCGGGGAAGTTGTCGTTCTCACCGTTGAGCACCCGGAAGCCGTTGGTGTCGCCGCTGATGGCGGCGCGCCGCTCGACGGCGGTGCGTATCTGCCGCTGCCAGAACGCGGCGTCGATGGTGACCGGCTTGCCGTGATGAAGGATTCGAATGCGGATCGGCGAGCCGGGATCCCACAAGCCGATCGCAACGAAGTTACGGTCGCTGTCGAAGATCACAGCGAGATCGCCGACGGCGCCTCGGTGGCTGATCGACGAGATCGACTCGTTGAAGATCCACGGATGGCCTGCGGCGATCTGTCGGCGGGCGTCAGGCGTGACCCGGACCGCCATTCGCTTGTCACTGACCGTGGGCAGTTGGTCCAGCACCGACATGCGATCAGGGTATGCCGACGTCGGCTCAAACTCCTACGCTCCGGAGGTGACCGATCAGCTGGAGCGCACGACGAACCTCCTTGCCCTGCTGCTCGAAACTCGGGTCCCCCTGACGCTCGATGACATCGTCAATCAGTTGAGCGGACAGTATCCGCCCGGACATACGGCGCTGCGTGGGGCGTTCGAGCGCGACAAAGGCTTGCTGCGCGACATCGGAGTACCGATCGAGACCGAGGTGCTGGGTGGTACACGTGCCGGGCAGACGGCCTACCGGGTCGATCGCCATCGCTACGAGCTCCGCGACCTCGATCTGACCGACGCGGAACGACGAGCGCTGCAGGTGGCTGTGGCGGCTGCGCGCACCACGGAGGCCGAGTTCGGAATGTTCAAGCTCGGAGGTGTCGCCGATAGCTCTGCGTCGATCACGGCCAACCTTCCACAGCTCGAGCTCCTACCGGTGCTTCGCGAAGCGATTGCCGCCCGGGCCCCCGTGACGTTCCGCTATCACGCCGCGCCGCGCGAGCTGCACCCGTACGCGCTCCTCCTGCGGGAGGGGTTTTGGTACGTGATCGGTCACGACGTCGGTCACAGCGGAGTGCGCACGTATCGGGTCGATCGCATCGAGGGTTCCATCGATCAGGGCGAGCGTGGTGGCTTCGAACGCCCGGCCAACTTCGATCCGCGCGCGGTGTTTCCCGCGGATCCGAAGGAGCTCGGCGATGATGACCGATCGGCGTTCGTGCGCATCGACCACAGCCGCGCCACGTTTGCCGTTCGCGAGCTCGGCGAGGACGCGGTCGTTCGTCGACTAGACGATGGCAGCGTGGAAGTCGAGGTGCCGTGCAGCAACCTCGATGCCTTCCGCTCGTGGGTTTTCGGATGGGGAGTGCACGCTGAAGTGGTCGCGCCGGCGGACGTGCGCGACGCGCTGGTCCAGTGGCTTCGTTCGATGGCGAGCCGGTCGTGATCTCTCGAAAGGGCCCGCGCCGCTCCGGCGATCGGTTGCGACGGTTGCTGGTGATGCTGCCCTGGTTGATGGAGCGGGGCGAAGTGCCACTGGCCGAGATGGCTGCCAGGTTCGAGCTCACCGAGGCTGAGCTCGTCGGCGACCTCGAGCTCGCTGCGCTCTGTGGTCTGCCGCCGTTCATCGACGAGATGATCGATGTGTTCATCGACGAAGGTGTCGTCTTCGCCGGTCTCCCACGGTTGTTCACCAGGCCGTTGCGGCTCACTGCTCCGGAGGGTTTTGCCCTGCTGTCGTCCGCAAGAGCCGCGATGCAGCTTCCCGGCGCCGACCCCGATGGGTCGTTGGCGAGGGCGCTCGACAAGCTGGCGGCGGTGCTTGGCGACGACGGTGTCGTGGTCGACGTTCCGCAG
>JANMMQ010000389.1:0-13157 GCA_031373465.1 Ilumatobacteraceae bacterium
ACCGTCGACGAGATGGCCTACGGGCAGGTGTGGATCCACCCAGCACTTCCCGAGGTCGTCGAGCAGGCATTGCTGAGGATGATCGACGCCTTCGACGCGATCGACCGGGCTTGACTCTTTTCTCACCGCGCTTTTACTCACCGTCGGTAGATACCTCACCCGTGAGGTCGATCATGCACTCGTCATTCGACTACTGAATTGGAGACACGCAATGAACAAGAGGCTTGCAGGAACGGGCCTGGCGATCGGTTTGGTCGCTGGGGCAGGCGCCGGTTTGATTCTCGAGATGTCCGGCAATGCCGGCGCTGCGGGAACCACGGCCGCTGCTGTCGAGGCGACCACCGACACCACCGGCACAACCGGAACTGGCGACACGTCTGGCACCGCAGCCACCGACTCGGCTGATCCGGTTCGTCCCGATCCGTCGACACGGTTGCAGGAAGTGCTCGAGCCGCTTGTCGACGACGGCACGATCACGCAGGACCAAGCCGACAAGGTCGTTGCCGCTCTCGTGGCTGCGCGGCCCGCCGACGGTCCGGGGCGAGACGGCCCGATGGGTGGTCACCGTGGACCCGGCGGACGCATCGGGCTCGGCCTCGACATCGTGGCTACGACGCTCGGCATCACTGCCGATGAGGTCCGCACCGCGTTGCAGAGCGGCCAAACGATCGCTGACCTCGCCGTGAGCAAGGGCAAGACCGCCCAGGACGTGATCGACGCAGTGGTCGCCGAGGCGACGACTCGCATCAGTGCTGACGTCACCGCCGGAAAGATCACTCAGGCTCAGGCCGACACCCGCCTGGCCGATCTCACCGCGATGGTCACGGCGTTCGTCAACAATGCACCTCCAGCAGGAGGCCCGGGCTTCGGCGGTCCGGGCTTCGGCGGTCCGGGCTTCGGAGGCCCTGGTCACCGCAACGACAACGACGCTGACGACGACGCGACGACCGGCGCGACAGTCGACACGTCTGCTCCGACCACCACAGTCGGCAGCTGAACTTCTCGGCTCAGCCGGGATGACTTCCTCCCTCGTCATCCCGGCCGGTCAGAATGAGTGACCATGAGTGCCCGTGTTTTGATCGCTGATGATGACCGGGCAATCCGTGACTCCTTGACCCGTGCCCTCGGCCTCGAGGGCTACGACGTCGTGCAGGCGATCGACGGAAACTCGGCGCTGTCCCTGATCGAGTCCGCCCAGCCCGACGTGGCCATCCTCGATGTGATGATGCCGAACATCGATGGCCTGACCGTGTGCCGGGTGCTGCGCGCCGAGCGCAATCGGCTACCGGTGCTGATGCTGACAGCTCGAACCGAGACTCCCGACCGGGTGGCCGGTCTCGACGCCGGCGCCGACGACTACCTCGCCAAGCCATTCGACCTGGATGAGTTGCTGGCCCGCCTGCGGGCGTTGCTGAGGCGTACGAAGAGCGACGACGATCCCGACGGCGACGCCGTGCAGCTCGTCGACCTGCGCCTGGATCCCACCTCGCGACGGGTGTGGCGCGGCGAACGGGAGATCGAACTTTCCAAGACGGAGTTCGATCTGCTCGAACTGTTGCTGCGAAATCAAGGGATCGTGCTCGAACACTCGACGATCTATGACCGGATCTGGGGCTACGACTTCGGCCCCGACAGCAAGAACCTCGCGGTTTACATCTCGTACCTCCGTCGCAAGCTCGAGCTGCCGGGTGAATCCAAGCTCATCCACACCGTGCGCGGCGTTGGATATTCGGCACGGTCGTCGTGAGCCTTCGTCTCAAGATCGTGCTGGCCCTGGTGCTGTTGGCGACCTGCGCAACCGCTGCCGTCGGGGTGTCCTCGTACGTCAGCACACGCCACGAATTGAACGAAGTGGTCGATCGTTCGTTGCGAGAGGCTGCCGCCAGTCCCGCGCAGTTGCTGCGCTTCTTCGGCCGCGGTCCGGGTGCGTTTCCGGGACCTGGCAATCCTGTTGACACTGACCGCGACGGCGACACGGCTCCGCCTCGCGTCTTCGACTCGGTTCTGGCGCAGATCATCACCAAGGACGGCGGCATTCTGCGCTCGCCACAATCAGGCGCACTGCCGGTCGATGATTCCGATCTGGCTGTCGCCGGCGGTTCGTTCACGGGGGCCAGCCAGCCCCGTGACGTGACGATCGAGGGCGAGGCGTTCCGGATGCTGACGGTGCCGATCCAGGGCGGCGGCGCGGTGCAGATCGCACGATCGGCACGCGAGACCGAACGGGCACTCCACGTGATCCGCCTGCGAACGCTGTGGTCGGTAGCGTTCGTCATTGCGGGTGCTGCGCTGGCAGGTTGGTTGATCGGTCGTCAGGTCACGCGCCGCCTGGTGCGCCTCACCCAAGCAGCAGACGATGTCGCGACCACCGGCCGTCTCGACGTCGAGGTGCCCGTCAGCGGATCCGACGAGACCGGGCGACTCGGGATGGCACTCAATGGGATGCTCGGCGCCCTGGCGCGCAGCAGGAACCAGCAGCACCAACTGGTTCAAGATGCCGGGCACGAGCTGAGGACGCCGTTGACGAGCCTACGAACAAACGTCGCTGTGCTTCGCCGCTTCGACAACCTTGCTCCCGATGCGCGTCAGCAACTGGTCGACGATCTTGACAGCGAGACACGGGAGTTGACCTCGCTCGTCAACGAGCTCGTCGAGTTGGCAACGGATCGGCGCGACGACGAGCCCACCCAGGATTGCGATCTGACCTCGTTGTGCGAGCTCGCTGCGGCCCGGGTCCGGAGGCGGACGGGGCGGGAGATGTCGGTGGTCGGCGACGGGTCACTGGTCTCCTGTCGGCCCGCTGCGATCGACCGTGCAGTGCTCAACATCATCGACAACGCCGCCAAGTTCAGCCCAGCGAACGCAGATGCGGCGCGCCCGATCGAGGTCGAAATAACGAACGGACGAGTCGCGGTCAGCGATCGCGGCCCGGGGATACCCACTGAGGATCTCCCGCACGTCTTCGACCGCTTCTTCCGCTCCGTCGCATCGCGCAGCTTGCCGGGCTCCGGGCTCGGGTTGGCGATCGTCCGCGACATCGTCGAATCCCATGGTGGCACCGTGTTCGCCGAACCGCGTGCGGGCGGTGGCACCACTGTCGGTTTCGTCCTGCCGACGCTTCCTGCAGCACCAACACAAACTTAGCGAGGCGTCGGTATAGCGTCCGGGCGATGAACCCACCTACCTCACGTCACCGCGGGCGATGATCGTCGTCGGTGGAGAGGCATTGGTCGATCTGGTCATCGATCCCGACGGCTCCGTCACTGCCAGGTTGGGAGGCGGCCCGTTCAACACCGCCAGGACGATCGGCCGGCTGGACAGCGACGTCGCGTTTCTCGGCGCGCTGTCGCGCGACCGGTTCGGAACGATGCTGCACGGCGAGCTGCTCGCTGATGGTGTCGCTGACTCGCTGGTGCAGTTCACAGAGCTCCCGACGACCTTGGCCTCGGCAGAGCTCGATGAGCGGGGTGCGGCCAGCTATCGCTTCTACATCTCCGATACGGCTGCACCGAACCTGTATCCGCTGCCGTTGCCGGAACATGTGTCAATCCTGCACGTCGGCACGCTCGGTTTGGTCTTCGAGCCGATGGCATCGACGCTCGAGGCGATCGTCAGGCACATCAGCGATGAGATCCTCGTGCTGCTGGACCCGAACTGCCGACCGCGCGTCACCTCGGATCGGGTTGGCTACCTGGCACGACTCGAGCGGATGTTGCGGCGCGCCGACGTCGTGAAAGTCAGCACCGATGACCTCGACTTCATCGCCCCGGACGACCATCTCGGGGGAATACGCAGCTTGCTGGACGGAGGAGCCTGCGTGGTGCTGCACACCGATGGTGGCAGCAGCGTGCACGTGCACTGGGCCACCGGCAAACCCGCGACCGTGCCGGTGCCGGCAGTCGATGTCGTCGACACGATTGGAGCAGGAGACGCATTCGGTGGCGCATTCGCGGCATGGTGGGACCAAGCCGGCCTCGGTCGTGGCCAGCTTCTGGAACGCGAGGCCGTATCCGCCGCCGTCGCCGCGGCAGTCGAAGTGGCCGCGATCAACTGTTCGCGGATCGGCGCTCAACCGCCGCGCCGGAGCGAGCTCGGCGAGACGTGGCGGCCCGCACGCCCGTGATCGAGCTGACGGTCGATCAAGCGGTTGGTCGCGCGGCGATGCTGACGCGCCGGGGCCGCACGCTGCTCGGCATCGTCGGGTGTCCGGGCGCCGGCAAGTCCACGCTGTCGGATGCGCTGGTCTCGAGCCTGCCATCGACCGTTGTCGTGCCGATGGACGGATTTCACATGTTGAACGAGGACCTCGTACGTCTGGGCAGGCGTGACCGCAAGGGCGCCCCGGACACGTTCGACGCGCCCGCCTATCTCGCGTTGCTCGAACGAATACGACATCAGGCTGCCGGTGAAATTGTCACCGCGCCGCGCTACGACCGTGCCGCCAGTGAGCCGGTTCCAGATGCGATCACCGTAGAACCCGATGTGTCGCTGGTTATCACGGAAGGCAACTATCTGTTGCTCGACCATGAACCGTGGGACGCCGTGAAGCCGTTGCTCGACGAGGTCTGGTACGTCGACATCGACAGCGCTGAGCGCGTGCCGCGCCTCATCGCCCGTCACATCGAGTTCGGCAAGTCGCCCGAGGAAGCGCGTGAATGGGTGATGCGCTCGGACGAAGCCAACGCCGCGGTCGTGGCCGCCAGTCGCGATCGCGCCGACGTTGTGGTGCGATTGAGCTAGCGGCCGGGGGTCAGCGCAGCGGACCGAGTGCCTGATCTTTCTCGTCGATCTGCAACCTGCCACTCATCAGCGCGAGCCCGTCCTCGACGCTGATGGTCCGTGGGGTCACAACAGCAGCTCGGCGTCCCTCGACCTGCACGTGAACGCGATCGGCGACCTCGAAGGCTTGAGACACATCGTGTGTGACGAACACGATCGGCAACCCGCGGTGACGCAAGTTGTCGACGAACTTCATGACACGTGCGCTCTCTCGCCGACCCAGCGCCGCGGTCGGTTCGTCGAGGACGATCACCCTGCTGTCGAGTGCTGCGGCCGGTTTGCGGAGGCCTCGTTCCTCGAGCTTCTTCGAGAGTTGGCCGAGGGGACCGGGTGTTCGGACCTCGTGATTGCGGAAGAGGCTGGTGGCGATGTCGAGCGCCGGTGCCGACTGGGTCGTCTGGTACACCGTGTTGATTCCGGCGATCCGCGCGTCGGCTGGTCTGCGGAACCGGACAACTTGGCCCTGCAGGCGCACCACACCGGCATTCGGCCTGACCGCGCCGGTGAGACATTTGATCAGCGTCGACTTTCCCGAGCCGTTGTCGCCGATCACTGCCAGGACCTCGTTCGGGTAGAGAGCGAAGTTGACGTTGTCGAGTGCGACGATGGTGCCGTACACCTTGGCAAGTCCCTTGCCCTCGAGGATCGGCACGTTGGTGGAGGCAGTGTCGTTCACGACTCGTCGCAATCCGGGAGCTGCGGAGGCCCGTCGGCGACGAGCGCAGCATTCAACTCGGCGCCACCGAGCGCGATGATCGCATGGAGGCTGAGCCAGAACAGCAGCCCGATGACCGATGCGAACGTGCCGTAGACCGGCGAGGCCTTGGCG
The DNA here is from genome assembly GCA_031373465.1 of Ilumatobacteraceae bacterium. Taxonomy (GTDB): domain Bacteria; phylum Actinomycetota; class Acidimicrobiia; order Acidimicrobiales; family Ilumatobacteraceae; genus JAENVT01. Next base: position 5,609 of record JANMMQ010000389.1, read on the forward strand.
ATCGAACGGCCCACTATGGCGACACCGACGATCTGCAGTCCTGCGAACAGCACACCCCCGACGATCGCGCCCGGAAGGACGCTGCGCCACGATGGCCACTCCGTTCGCAGCCAGCGGTAGCTCAGTGCCAGAACTCCGGCGTCGATCGCAATCGTGAAGATGAGCAGTAGCACCTTGGAGATGACCCGTACACCGGTGACGCTGGCAAGGCCGGTGAGGATTGCAGCGAGGATTTGTGCGCCGCCGACGTACGCCATGCCGACCAGCGCGCGCAACCGGGTTCTGAAGAGATTCAATCGTCTGTCGAGCGGCACCTCGCCGATGTCGTCGAGGGCTCCATGCACGGCGACGAATGCCTTCATCCCGCCCCACAAGCTTGCCGCCAGGCCAAGGATCAGCACCAAGGCATCGCCGTGCAACTTCGCCGGGTCGGTGGCGATCTGTTGGCCGACGAAGGGCAACTGGTTGAGGGCCGAGTCGATGATGTCGGTGCGCAGGTTCCGATGGCTCTGCAGCACGAAACCCAGCACGGTCGTGAACACCAACAGGAGCGGGAACACCGACAGGAAACCGAAATGGGCGATCAACGCGGCGTTACGGCCACTGCGGTGCGTGCGAAACCCCTCGATCGTCCGCACCGCGAGGTCGGCCCGCCGAGACCTGGCGCGCAGGGCACGAACCCGTGAGTTCTCGGTCCACATCACAGAGTGAATGTAGGTGCCCGGCGCAACCTCGTCGCTACGGTCTTGGCAAGCTACGGTCGCGGCGTGCGACGCCCAGGTGTCAGCAATGTCGACCCGACCCGCCTCGTCGCTCTCGGAGCGATCGCGGCGATACTCGCCATACAGCTGATCTTCTTCGGCATGCCCTTCGGGTTGTGGCTGCACGGGCTGGTGCTCGGCGGGCTGACCGCGGTAATGGCGGTTGGAATGGCGCTGGTCTATCGCGCCAATCGTGTCGTCAACTTCGCCCAAGCCGAACTGGGTACGGTGCCGACAGCGTTTTCTGCTGCCTTCATCCTGTTCTGGGGATGGCCGTACCTGTTAGGTCTCGCCGCGGGACTGGTGATGTCGATCGTCGCCGGCGTCGTGATCGAGTTCGCGCTGATTCGCCGCTTCCGCCATTCGCCCCGTTTGGTGGTCACCGTTGCCACGCTCGGCGTCACGCAACTGCTCGTCGTGATCGGCATCCTCATCCCGAGGTGGTGGGGCCGCAACCTGGCCAGCGAGCGAATCGCCCCGCCAGTCGGTTGGAAGCTCACGGTCGGTCAGGTCATCCTCAATGCCAACCACTTGATCGCCCTGATTGTCGCGCCGTTGATGATGGCCGGAGTTGCCTGGTTCCTCGCGCGCAGCCGATACGGTCTCGCCATCCGTGCCAGCGCCGAGCGCGGCGATCGAGCCGCGATGCTCGGCATCCCGGTCGGCCGCCTCAACACATTGGTGTGGGCGATCGCCGCAGCGATGTCGTTCGTTGCCCTGTTCCTGCGCAGCGGGATCATCGGCGTTCCGCTCGGGTACGCCGCAGGTTTGCCTCAACTGTTGCAAGCTCTGGCGGCTCTCGTCATCGCACGCCTCGAACGCCTGCCGACGGTCGCCATCGCGGCGATCGCTCTCGGCCTGTTGGAATCCGGGGTGCGTTTCAACTCCGACACCCCAGCCGTGGCCTATCCGATCATGGCCGCCGTGATGTTCGTGGTGCTGCTCGTGCAACGCAGCAGCCAAGCTCGGCGGGACAACGACGCTGTCAGCACTTGGCGCGGAGCCGAGGAGGTCCGGCCCCTAACGCTTGCCGAACGTCGTCACCCGAGGGTTCGGCTCGCTCGTTGGGCCCTTGTCGTCGTGGGGATTGTCGCAGTGCTCGGCGCGCCGCTCGTGTTCGATGTGAGCTTCACGATCAAGGCGTCAGCCATCTTCGCCTTCGCGATCATCGGACTGTCTTTGGTGGTCCTCACGGGCTGGGCCGGGCAGATCTCGCTCGGCCAGATGGCGATCGTCGGCATCGGAGCGGCCGTCAGCGCGACGTGCACGTCCCGATGGCATGTCGACCTGACACTCGCGTTGTTGATCGGCGGCTGCGCCGGCGGGCTCGTCGCGTTTGCAGTTGGTGTTCCGGCACTGAGATTGCGCGGCTTGTACCTGGCCGTCACGACGTTCGCCCTCGGTCTGGCAACCGAGCAGTGGCTCCTCAGCGATCGTTTCTTTGGGTGGTTCCCGAAAGGAGACAAGCGATTCGAACGGCCACCGCTGTTCGGTCAGATCCATCTCGACACTCCGATCCGCTACTACATGTACTCACTGGTCATCCTCACGCTGACCTTTCTGGCGACCCGCGGCATCCGCCGCTCGCGAACAGGCCGGGTGATCATCGCAGTGCGCGAAAACGAGCGCGCTGCGCAGAGCTACTCCATCCCAGCGGTGCGGGCGAAGCTGACGGCCTTCGTGATCTCCGGCGTGCTGGCCGGGATCGGCGGCGCCCTCTTCGCGCACCTCAATCAGTCGTTCAGTGTCGGCAGCTACAACACCGGTGAGAGCTTCAGCGTGTTCACCTCAGCCGTCATCGGCGGACTCGGTTCCCTCGGGGGAGCAGTGCTCGGTGCTGTCTACCTGCGTGGCATCCGCTGGTTCATCACGTCGCAAGAATGGCAACTGTTGTCGACAGGCGGCGGTGTGCTGCTGGCCCTTCTGATCCTGCCGGGCGGGCTCGGAGGCCTGTGGATCACTGTGCGCGACGCGTGCGTGCGATTGCTGGTGCGTTCGTCGCGTCGAACCCCAGCAGATGCTCCGGTCGCTGTGCCTGTGGAACCGGCCGCGTGATGCGACGCTTCCCGAACGCCGTTCGTCATCCCGGCGAATGGCTGCGCGAGATCTGCGGCGGCGAGGCGACGTTCCCTCTCGTGGTGCTCTTCGGCCTCAATGCGGTCGATGAGCTCGACCGCACCGCGTTCGGGATCCTCCTGCCGAACATCCGTGACGAGTTCCACCTCGACAATACGAAGGTGCTCGGCCTCGTCGCCGTGGTATCCGTTGCGGCACTCGCCTTGCAGGTTCCGATCGCCCAATACGCCGACCGATCGCGGCGAGTTCCGTTGGCAATCCTCGGTGCGGTTGTCTGGGCGCTGTTCAGCGGTCTCACTGGTCTGGCTACCGGCGTGATCATGCTGACCATCGCCCGCAGCGGCAGCTCGATCGGTAAGGCGGTCATCGACCCGACCCACAACTCGCTGCTCGCCGACTACTACCCGATCAACTCGCGCAGCAGGGTGTTCAGCATGCATCGCGCCGCGAATGCTGTCGGGTCGTTCGTCGGTCCCTTGTCGGCGGGCCTCCTGGCATACGCGTTCGGTTGGCGTGCGCCATTCCTCGTGTTCGTGATCCCCACGTTGGTCGTCGCCTTCATCGCCCTCCGTCTGCGTGAGCCCGTTCGCGGGAAATGGGAGCGGCAAGCGATAGGTGCCAGCGAGGACGTCGTCGCCACCGAGGAGACGGCGCCGTCGTATGCCGAGAGCTGGCGAACCGTGCACAAGATCGAGAGCCTCAAGCGCATCTGGTGGAGCCTTCCGTTCCTCGCCACGGCACTGATCGGTTTCGTTGCCCTTGCCTCGCTGCTCTACGAGCAGCAGTTCGGTCTGGACGACCGTGCCAGGGGAATCGCTGCCGCGATCGCGGAGCCTTTTCAGCTCGTCGGCCTCGTGTTCGGTTCGCGGATCGTCACCCGCCGATTCCTGGGTGACATGCGCGGGCTGATCCGCTTCCTTGCGGGGGTCGCAGTGGCTACTTCAGTCGCGGCGATCGCGTTCGCCGTTGCCCCGAACATCGTTGTTGCCGTCGGGGTCAACTGCGTCATCTCAGCGTCGTTGGCGATGCTGGGCCCCGGCATCCTCGTCGCCCTGTCGTTGGCCATCCCTCCGAGGGCCAGGGCGACGGGGTTCTCCGTAGCTTCACTGTGGGTGATTCCCGGATTGATCGTGCTACCCATCATTGGCTGGATCTCCGGTCACCTTGGGATTCGTTGGGGCTTGCTCGTCCTTGTCCCACTGTTCATCATCGGCAGCTTGATACTGGGCAGCGCCGGGTCGGTCATCGACGCCGACATCGCTCAGGTGTGGCGAGCAGCCGCCGCCCGCAGTGAAGCCTTGTACCAGCGACGCCAGGGTCAGAGTGACTTGCTGCTGATCCGTGGAGTCGACGCGGGGTACGACGGCCGGCAGGTCCTGTTCGGCGTCGACATCGACATCAAGGAAGGTGAGATCGTTGCCCTGCTCGGTACGAACGGCGCGGGCAAGAGCACGCTGTTGAAGGCCATCAGTGGCGTCGTCGAGGCGGACCGTGGTGCCGTCGTGCTCGACGGCCGCGACATCACGCATGCGCCGCCCAACGAGATCGCAGCACTCGGCATCAGTCAGATGCCAGGGGGGCAGGGGGTGTTCGGTTCGCTCACCGTCAGCGAGAACCTTCGTCTCTCCGGCTGGACACGCGATCGCCACGATGTCGATGCTGCGATCGAGGACGTCGTGACCACCTTCCCCATCCTGCGCGAGCGCTACGACACGTCGGCCGCCGACCTGAGCGGGGGTCAGCAACAGATGCTCGCCCTCGGCATGGCGTTCATCGCCAAGCCGCGCGTCCTGCTGATCGACGAGCTGTCCTTGGGTCTCGCCCCGGTGATCGTCGGGCAGCTGCTGCCTCTTGTCCGCCGGTTGGCCGACGACGGCGTCGCTGTGATCCTCGTCGAGCAGAGCGTCAACGTCGCGCTGACGTTGGCCGAGCGTGCCTACTTCATGGAGCGCGGCACCATCCGCTTCTCAGGCCCTACCGCTGACCTGTTGAATCGCCCCGACCTGCTTCGGTCGGTGTTCCTCACCGACATCTCCGCGTCGGTGCAGCAGGGCGCCGCGGTCGAGCACGACGATCAGCCGGCGCTCGAGGTGATCGAGGTCAGTCGGTCCTTCGGCGGCAATGCCGCTGTCAGCGGCGTGTCGTTCTCGGTCACGAAGGGCGAGATCCTCGGCATGATCGGCCCCAACGGCGCCGGCAAGACGACCCTGTTCGATCTCATCAGCGGCTATGTCACGGCCGATGCCGGCCGGGTCCTGCTCGACGGTCGCGACATCAGCACCAACTCGGCCACCGTGCGAGCGCGCCGCGGGCTGGGCCGCAGCTTTCAAGATGCTCGGCTCTTTCCAGACATGACTGTTGCGGAGGGCGTTGCTGTTGCGTTGGAACGATGGACGACGCAGCGAAGCGTTCTGGCCGCGGCGCTTCGCTTCCCAACGGTCTTCGATGACGAGGAGCGAACCCACCTTCGCGTCGACGAGCTCATCGACATGATGAACATCGGGGCCTACCGCAATTCGTTCATTCGCGAACTGTCGACGGGCACGCGCCGCATCGTCGATCTCGCCTGTCTCGTGGGTCACCGCCCGACCGTCGTGCTGCTCGACGAGCCGTCCAGCGGCATCGCTCAGCGCGAGGTCGAAGCACTGGCACCGGTCCTGCTGAGGCTGCGCGACGAGATGGGTGCCAGCATGCTGGTGATCGAACACGACCTGCCATTGATCTCGTCGATCTCCGATCGACTGATCGCTCTCGATCATGGTGAGGTGATCGCAGTCGGCCGTCCTGCTGAGGTGTTGACCCATCCTGACGTGGTAGAGAGCTACCTGGGCAACAACGCAGCGGCGCGCCAGCGCTCCGGCCTCAGGGGGTAGTCGATATGCAGCCAGCCAGCTCGACAGGTGCCGAGCGCAGTCGACAGCTCCGTCGGTGGGGCCCGATCGCCGCGGTTGTCGTTCTCGCCGCTGCCGTCGGCGGGATCGTTCTCGCCACGCGCGATTCGGGCGACGATTCGAGCTCGAACACCACGAGCGGATCCGCGACCACCGTCGTCTCTTCATCGACGTCGGTGTCGTCCACGGAATCAACGGGATCGACGGTGGCGGGCTCCGACACCACGACGCAAGGGACCGCGGCACCTGCGCAGGTGACGTACCCGCTTTCGTTCGATCGGGCGACCGAGCAGGGTTTGTCAGACCAGGTCGATTGGGGTGCTCGATGCGACACCTCGACCGGCAAGTTGGCAGTCCCCGACTTCTTCGCCCAGCCCTGCTTCGCCCCGTTCACCGGAGACAACGGCGGAGCCACCGCGCAGGGAATCACGGGTGACGAGATCACGATCGTCTACTACGAAGGCCAGGAGACCGACCCGATCATCGCCTACATCACCGACGCGATACGCAGCGACGACACCAACGGAGACCAGTTCGCGACGATGAAGGAGCTGGTTCGCTACTACGAGACGTACTACGAGTTGTATGGGCGCAAGGTCAACCTCATCACCTTCGAAGGTACCGGTAACGCCACCGACGAAGTGGCGGCGCGCGCCGACGCGGCGCAGATTGCCTTGCAGTACAAACCCTTCGTCGTCTTCGGTGGGCCCGCATTGACCAGTGCATTCGCCGACGAGCTGGCAGCACACCAGGTGATCTGCATCGGTTGCACGCCCGGGCAGCCCGCATCGTTCTACAGCGACCGCGACCCTTATGTGTGGGGTCTCGACGGAAGCCCGTTGCAAAAGCAACACCATGTCGTCGAGTTCCTCACGAAGCAGATCATCGGCAAGAACGCCAGCCACGGAAGCGACGCTGTCAAGGACCAGCCTCGCAAGCTCGGACTTCTGTATCTGGAGAGCAGTGGCGCCTCGAAAGAACTGGCCGACACGTTCAGCGCCGCGATGCAGACCGCGGGAGCGCCTTTCGCCGAGGTCGTCGCCTATCAACTCGACCCGACCACGATCCAGGCAACAGCCACACAAGTGGTCACGCGCATGAAAGCTGCGGGCGTCACGACCATTGTCTTCAGCGGTGATCCCGTCGCGCCACGCGACTTCACCAAAGAGGCCACAGCCCAGGAGTACTTCCCGGAGTGGGTAATCTCGGCGAGCACGCTCGTCGACGTCAGCGCATTCGCACGTACCTACGACCAAGAGCAGTGGAAGCACGCCTTCGGCGTGACCCAACTCGCCGCTCGCACGCCAACCGATCAGATCGGCTCGTTCTTCATCTACAAGTGGTTCACGGGCGTCGATCCGCCCGCCAACGACAGCATTGGCATCATCGCCCCGAATCCCGCGTTGTTCTTCGCAGCGATCCAACGCACAGGGCCCAATCTCACGCCGGAGACGTTCCGCGATGCCATCTTCGCCCTTCCCGGCACATCCAAGGGGCTGGTCGTCAGTCAGCCCTTCCTCACATACGGGGACAAGGGCTACTGGCCCGACAAGGACTACCTCGGGGTCGACGATGCCACGGCGATCTGGTGGGACCCGACGGCGATCGGACCGGACGAGATCCGCAAGGACGGCGTCGGCATGTACCAGTTCGTCGACGGTGGTCAGCGCTATCTACCTGATCAGTGGCCGACCACCGACAAGATGTTCGATCCCGCTGGTGCCGTCGCGATCTACACCACTCCACCGCCGGGTGAAGCGCCCGGCGTCTACCCAAGTCCCGCTTGAGTGGCGGGCTCGTCGCTGGCGCTTCCCTCGCCGC
>JANMMQ010000410.1:0-18955 GCA_031373465.1 Ilumatobacteraceae bacterium
CCCGGCGATCCCGTCCGTGAGATCCTGCTCGAGCGCCCCGGCCCTCCGGCATCGACTTCGGTATCCGCGATCCGTTCGGCAATGCCAATTCGAAACGGCCAGATGTTCGAAGGTGCGCAGGCCTGACGTCCGACTTCGCGCACGGTCCGGTGGTGTACGGATCCCGCGTGCAACGATCGGACAATGAACTCACCCGCTGAGACTTCGACGCCGACCGACGCCGACCATGATCGAGCGTGGCTCCCCGCGTCATCACAGCGGCGGGAGGCTGCAATTCGCGAGGCCATCGCAGAGCTGACTGGTGCAGAGACTGCGGACCTCGTCGAAACCTTGATCGAACAGAACCGCCAGATCCACGAGGTCGAATGCATCAACCTCAACCCCGCCACCAACGTCATGAACCCCAGAGCCGAGTCGGCCCTTTCGGCCGGCCTCGGTTCGAGACCGTCACTCGGTTACGCCGGCGCGAAGTACGAGATGGGACTGGAAGCGATCGAAGAGATCGAAGTGATCGCTGCTGATCTTGCTTGTCGCGTGTTCGGCGCTCGGTACGCCGAGATCCGTGTCGGTTCCGGTGGGCTTGCAAACCTGTACGCCTTCATGGCGACGTGCAAACCCGGTGACTCGATCATCGTTCCGCCGGCAACGGTCGGAGGGCACATCACCCATCGACGAGACGGCGCCGCGGGGTTGTACGGCCTCGACATCCACGAATGCCCCATCGACGGTCGCCGCTTCACGATCGACCTCGACGGTCTCGCCGAACTGGCCGCACGCGTCCACCCGAAACTGATCACGATGGGTGCCAGTCTCAACCTGCTCCCCCATCCGGTCGCCGAGGTGCGCGCGATCGCCGACGACGTGGGCGCGGCCGTGTTGTTCGACGCTGCCCACGCGTGCGGCATGTTCGCTGGCAAGGTGTGGCCGAGCCCGCTCGACCTCGGCGCCGATCTGATGACGATGAGCACCTACAAGAGCCTGGGTGGACCTGCGGGAGGATTGCTGCTGACGAACCGCTCGGATCTCGCACGGCGCATCGACGCGATCGCATACCCCGGACTGACAGCCAACTTCGATGCGGGAAAGTCAGCGTCGCTGGCCATCACATTGCTCGACTGGCTGGACGGTGGGCACGAGTACGCGACCGCGATGACGTCGACGGCGGTGGCGTTGGCGGACTCGCTCGCGGCAGCGGACATGCCGGTGTTCTCGACCGAGCATGGTTACACCACATCGCATCAGTTCGCGGTCGACGCATCGCGGTGGGGTGGCGGCCACCCGGCCGCGCTGACGCTGCGCGAAGCCAACATCTTGTCGTGCGCGATCGGGCTGCCGGGTGGCAACGAGTGGTCGGGCCTGCGCCTCGGTACGCCCGAGATCGTTCGATGGGGCATGACGGTCGCGGACATGCCCGAGCTCGCCGCTCTGATCGTCGAAGGACTGCATGGCGACCCGCGCGCGATTGCGCCCAAGACCACAGCGTTCCGCTCGCGTTTCACGACCCTTCATCACATTCACCAGTAGGTGACCGAGTGTTTGCGGCCCCGCACTATCGTGCTGAAGTCAGGCACGTAGGGGGTGGGTCATGACAGTGACGTTTGGTCTGTGGTCCTTACCTGGGGACACATATGACACCACGAGCGGCGCGACGTTCATCGATGGGTATGCCCGGTCCGTCGATTTGCTCGGACCGGAGTTCACGACGCTGTGGGCGAGTGATCACCTCCAGTTCGGTGAAGCACCGGTGTTCGAGTGTTGGACACGCTTGTGCTACTTGGCGGCGCGTTTCGACAGGTTCAATGTGGGATCCCTCGTGATTGGGCAGGGGTATCGGAACCCTGCACTGCTCGCCAAGATGGCGGCCACCCTCCAATTCCTCACGGACGGACGTCTGGTGCTTGGCCTTGGAGCCGGTTGGAAGGAGGACGAGTACCACTCGTACGGGTACGACTATCCCTCGAGAAAGGAACGAGTCGAACAGCTCGAGGAAGTGCTCACCATCATGCACCTGCTGTGGCAGGGCGGGCCCGCCACATTCCATGGCAAGCACTACTCGGTCAGCGATGCGAATTGCCGGCCGGTGCCAGCGAAGCCCATCCCGATCATGATCGGGAGCGCCGGCAAGCGAGTCGTCCGTCTCGCTGCGGAGCGCGCCGACGGGTGGAATTGCGATGCGAACGTCGACGTTTTCGACTCGCCTCATGCTCACCTTGTCGCCCGGCTGAAGGAGCTCGGTCGCTCGGCCGACGAGCTGACCATCAGCGTTTCCGCGCAGGTGAATTTTCCCGAAGACCTTGACAGCTTCGTGGGCCTCGAACCAACTGATTATCCCGAGTACGACTTCGATCAGGTGATCCACGGACCGACACCGGATGATGCCATCGCCAGCCTTCGCCCGTTTGTAGAGGCGGGTGTCACCCACTTTCAAATTGGCCCGGAGGACCTACGAACGCTGCGGTTGTTGCCACCGAGGTTGCACCTGTCCTCGCGAGCGGGATGTGATCGATGGACGACCAGTTCGCAGCCGTCAGCGCCGAGCAACCCCAGCCGTTGCCGACTCGTATCATGGGCCTGTGACATCGGGGACGGGCACTACGAACCGAGGTAGAGAGGGCCGACGAAACAGCCTCTCGCGGGTGCACGGACACGTGATGGGTTGGCTCGCTGGAGCCGGTCGTGCAAGTAAGACTCACGATCTCGTAACGCACAGCCTTGACGAAGAACTGCTAGAGGAAAGCGGCGGCGAGCCAGCGGTCTTGACCAACCGTGAAGCGGCTCTATTGGGCTACATCGAGTCTCGGAAGTCATAGACCGTCGCGCTCGATCTGAAGTCGCTGCTACGGCAACGAGCCGAAGTGTTGTGCGATCGCAGCAGTGACGCCACGTTCGACCGCTCGCTGCGCGAGGCACTCGCGGAGAAGGTCTGTCGTTTCTCGACGACTCCGGGACCGTGTAACACCCATTTGTCATAGTGGGTGGATGAAGGTCAGCGAGGTCCATGAGCTGGTGGGGCGGGTGGCGGCGGTCGATGCCGGCTGTGCTGATTGGGCTGTTTTGCAGGCTGCTGTTGGCGAGTTGCGGCGGTTGAAATCCTGGGTCGATGGTCGTGAAGTGATGTTGGCGGGTCTGATCGCTGGAGTGTCGTCGTTCCCGGAGAAGTCGTTGGCCGAGGCCGGTCGGACCAGCTTGCGTCACGGCGAACAGATGCTGCGTCGTGCCGAGACGGTTGGGTTGGTTCCCGAGTTCGAGGCGTCGCTGGACGCCGGACGCGTATCGGGCGCACATGTTGACGTGCTCGGGCGAGTGTTGCGGGAACTCGAACCGGCGACGCGCCAGCTGTTAGTCGACGTTGCGCCGAGTCTTGTGCTGGTCGCTGAGAACGTGACAGCTGATGAGTTCGCACGGACGGTGCGCGCGGAGGCGCGACGGCTGGAAGCGGCCAGTGACGGGTTGGACAGGTTGGAGCGGCAGCGGCGGGCGGTCAGATTCAACTCGTGGATCGACCGCGACACCGGGATGGGACGCTGGTCAGCAACCTGGGACCCAGAAACGATGGTCCGCTTGGAGAACCGGCTCGACGCCAAGGTCGAAGCCTTGTTCCATGATGTTCAGCCGGCCAACTGTCCGACCGATCTGCTCGAGAAGCAGTCGTTCCTGCGCGCGCACGCTCTCCTGGCCCTGCACAACGGCAACGGGGCACGACTGGGTCGACCGGAGATCGTCGTTGTCGTCGATCACACCCACCCCCACCCCGACGGTCGCCCGGTGATCGATTGGGGGCTCCCCGTCGAGCTACCCGACCGGGTGCTCGCTGATCTGTATCGCACGGCGAGGGTGTGCACGGTGGTGGTCCGCAACGGTGTCGTCATCGACGCGCCCGGCGAGTTGGATCTGGGTCGCACGACGCGGGTCGCCAACCGGGCCCAGCGGCGGGCGTTGGGTGCGCTGTATGCGACGTGCGCGATCCCCGGCTGTGATGTGCGCTACTCGCGGACGAAGTTGCACCACGTCATCTGGTGGTACAACGACGGGCGCACCGACTTGTGCAACCTACTGCCGTTGTGCGCACGACACCACCAGAACGTCCACAACGACGGATGGATGCTGACACTCACACCCGACCGAACCCTGACCATCGAACTACCGGACGGACAGATCATGACCACCGGCCCACCCCGACGAAACGCGGCGTGAATCGCCTCAGCGATGTAGGAGATCAGAAGCCTTCGAAGGTCTCGTCCATGAGATCGGCCAGTTCCTGGTCGTGGATCGCTTTGGTCCCGGTTGCGGGGCTGCCACTCTCGACACGGGAAACGTGACGCAGGTTGTAACCGCGCTCCTTGATGCGCCATGTGCGGGCCTCGACGAAGTTCCATGCCCCCATGTTCTCCGGTTCCTCCTGGAGCCAGACCACGTCTCTGCTGTTGCGGTACCGGGCAAGCACCTCCAGGAGGCGCTCCGATGGGAATGGGTAGAGCTGCTCGATTCGGATGACCGCAACGGGTGCCGAACGGCGATCACGCTCGGCTAAGGCGTCCCACGCGACCTTGCCGCTGCAGAACACCAGACGCTGAATGGAATCGGCATCGGTCACACAGGGATCGTCGAGCACTTCTTCGAACGAGCCGGTCGTGAGATCTTCGATAGGAGATCTGCTCTCCTTCATTCGCAGCGGTGCCTTCGGCGTGAACAACACCAATGGCTTGCGCACGTCGCGGCGCACCTGGCGACGCAGGAGATGGAAGTACTGCGCCGCGGTGGTGGCGTTGCAGACCTGGATGTTGTCTTCAGCGCACGACTGGAGGAAGCGCTCGACGTGCGCCGACGAGTGCTCAGGCCCTTGCCCCTCGTAACCGTGCGGCAGCAGCAGGACGAGGCTGTTCATCTGGCCCCACTTGTCCTCCGCGGCAACGACGTACTGGTCGATGACGATCTGGGCGCCGTTGACGAAGTCACCGAACTGCGCTTCCCACATCACCAACGCTTCATGATTGGAATGGGCGTAGCCGTACTCGAAACCGACTGCTGAATATTCACTGAGCAGACTGTCGTACACCCAGAACCTCGCGGTTGCGCCTTCCAATGTGTTGAGCGGGACCCAGTCGTTCTCGTTCTCGTAGTCGATCAAGGCCGCCTGACGTTGGCTGAACGTGCCCCCCCGGCGGTCTTCACCGGCGAGCCGTACAGGTGTGCCCTCGAGAACGAGCGAACCGACTGCCAGAGCCTCGGCCGTTGCCCACTCGACCTCGCCCTGTTCGTGATAGGTCTTCGCCCGGGTCTCGAACAGCCGAACGAGCTTCGGGTGGGGCGTGAAGTTGGGCGGGTACTCGGTCAGGTGGTCGAAGATCTTGTCGAGGCGAGCGCGCTCCACACCGGTGCGCACGTGCGGCAGCACGCCGACGGGCTTGGGCGGCCTCGGTGCCTTGACCACTTCGGGGGCATGGGCTCGTGTCTGGTCCAGAGCGACCTGCAGCTTGTTCTGGAAGTCGGCCAGGGCACCCTCGGCTTCCTCGACGGTCAGCTCACCGCGCTTCACCAGTGCCTCGACGTAGAGCTTGCGCACGCTGCGGCGCTGGGCGATGGCCTTGTACATCAGCGGTTGCGTGTAGCTGGGATCGTCGCCTTCGTTGTGCCCGTGGCGGCGGTAGCAGACCATGTCGATCACCACGTCCTTGTGGAAGGTCTGGCGATACTCGAAGGCGAGTTGAGCGACCCGAACGCACGCCTCGGGATCATCACCGTTGACGTGGAAGATCGGCGCCTGAACCGTCTTGGCGACATCGCTGCAATAGAGCGAGCTGCGGGCGAACTGAGGGCTCGTCGTGAAGCCGATCTGGTTGTTGATGATCAAATGGATGGTGCCACCGACGCGGTAGCCCTTGATGTCGCTCATCGCCAGGCACTCGGCGACGAGGCCCTGCCCGGCGAACGCAGCGTCGCCATGCAACAGGATCGGCAGGGTCGGGAACGACCCGGGCGGTTCGATCCGATCTTGCGTCGCCCGCATCATCCCCAGAACGATCGGGTCGACCGTTTCGAGATGGCTCGGATTGGCCGCCAACTCGACTCGGATGTCGGCGCCCGTCGGGCTCTCGTACTTGCCCGTCGCGCCGAGGTGATACTTCACGTCGCCCGAGCCCTGCACCGAGATGGGATCGATGTGGCCTTCGAACTCCTTGAAGATCTGGTCGTAGCTCTTGCCGATCACGTTGCCGAGCACGTTGAGACGGCCACGGTGAGCCATCCCGAGCGCGGCAGAGTCGAGGCCGGCATCGGCGGCCATCGACAGGATCTGATCGAGGATCGGGATCGCCGACTCCGAGCCCTCGAGACCGAATCGCTTGGTGCCCACATACTTGGTTGCCAGGAACTTCTCGAAGGCCTCTGCCGCGTTGAGTCGTTCGACGATGCGCTGCTTGCGCTCCTTGCTGAGAGCCGGCTGCGCACCCTCCACCTTCGACTGGATCCAGCGCTGCTCGGCGAAGTCCTGGATGTGCATGTACTCGATGCCGATCGTTCGGCAGTACGCGTCGCGGAGCACGCCGAGCAGGTCGCCGAGCTTCATCTTCTCGAACCCACCAACGCCACCGGTGAGGAACTCCCGGTCCAGATCCCAGATCGTCAAGCCATAGGTCGCGGGATCGAGCTCGTCGGGCAGATCAGGCTCCTTCCAGCGCAAGGGGTCGAGGTCTGCGATCAGGTGGCCACGAACACGGTGGACACGAACGAGCGTGGCGACCTGCATCTGCTTGTGCAGCATCGCCTCGTCGCTGTCGAGGGGACTGTGATCCACCCTCCACTTCACGGCCTCGTACGGCACTCCGAGGCTCTTGAACACTGCCTCGTAGAACTCGTGCTCACCGAGCAGGAGCTCGTGCACCCGCCGCAAGAACATGCCGCTCTCAGCACCCTGGATGATGCGATGGTCGTACGTGCTGGTGATCGTGACGACCTTGCTGACGCCGAGCGATCCGAGGGTTCGCTCGTCGGCGCCTTGGAACTCTGCCGGATAGTCGATCGTGCCGACCCCAACGATCACACCCTGCCCCGGCATCAGCCTGGGCACGCTCTGGACGGTGCCGATCGTGCCCGGGTTGGTGAGGGTGATGGTCGCACCCTGGAAATCACTGACCGCCAGCTTGTTGCCCTTGACCTTGCGGATCAGGTCCTCGTATGCAGCGAGGAAACCGGAGAAGTCGAGCGCGTCGGTGTTGCGCAGCACCGGCACGACCAGCGTGCGAGTGCCGTCGCCCTTGTCGACGTCGACTGCAAGACCCATGTTGACCGAGGGGTTGCGGATGATGCGCGGCTTGCCGTCGGCACCGGCCACGAAGGAGTTGCCCATGTTGGGAACGGCGTCGGCAATGGCCCGCACCACTGCGAAGCCGATCAAGTGCGTGAAGCTGACCTTGCCCTGTCCGCTGCGGCTGCGGTAGCCGTTGATCACCTTGCGGTTGACCTCGAGCAGTTTGGCGGGGATGTCGCGGAAGCTGGTGGCCGTCGGGACCAACAGGCTGCGTTCCATGTTGGCGGCAATTGCAGCACCGGCGCCGCGGATGGGATCTCCGAGGTCTTCCTGTGTCGCCTGCTGAGGCGCGGCCTGCGCGGGAGAACCGTTCGAGGGCGCAGGCTCGCTGGTCGGTGTGCTCGGCGTTGGAGCATCAACGACAGCGGTCGGCGATGGCATGGCGGGTTTGTAATCCGAGAAGAACTCCCGCCACGTCTCGCTGACGGAGCCAGGATCGGATCGGAACTGCTCGTACATCTCCTCGACGAGCCACGAGTTCGCGCCAAAGGCCGACCCTGTAGAGTCAATCGCTGTCATCGTCATCTGAGCGTACTTGTCGACGTTCCCTTTTGAAGGCTCGCTTCGATCGCCGCGACGTGACGCCTGCCCGCGAAAGCGCGTTGGTTTTCCGAAGCGCCTACTTATATATTCTTCGCATGAAATCTCGGGCCCTGGCCGCCGCCGCCGTTGTTGCACTCATAACGATCTCACTGGTCAGCTGCGGCAGCTCCGCTGCCAGTGGTGGCAATGCCTCGGCGGCGACCATCCCCGCAAACGCGACCGCGATCACGGCCATCGATGGAATTGCCTGGGATGCCAAGTCGTATGTCGCCACAGCAGTCGACGGCAAGGTGACCATTACAGCCAAGAACGATTCGACCTTGCCACACAACCTTCACCTGATCGATGCCGAGAGCGTCGATGTCGGCGTGTCGCTGACCATCACCAACCGAGGCGCTGTCGACACCAAGTCGATCTTGCTGGCTCCCGGTACTTATCAGGTGATCTGCACCATCGCCGGCCACGGCAACATGAAGGCAACCCTTACTGTGAAGTAAGTACGGTAGATGATGACTGTCAAGTATCCGCAGGGTCTACTGCAAGGCCCTACAACAGGGCTTCAGTCAGGATCAGGAACACGACCCAGAGCCCGAATGCGCTGATCAAGACGTTGCGTGTGCCAGGACCGTCGTACATGGCATTGAGACCCTTGTTCGGTTGGGTCTTCCACGGCATGAGACCGAGTGCGTTCAACTCCATGATCGCGATGATGACGATCGTGATCCCCCAGAACGCGCCAATCTTGCCGCTGCTGAGCCCGACGTCGGCGATCCTCGGGCTATGGCCCTTGAACACCATGAAGAAGAGCATGCTGACGGAGAACACGGTGTTCTGGCGCGAGGCCATGAGCGCCCTGCGACCTGCAGGAGCCGCGGCCGGATCTGCCTCACCACCCGCGATGAGATTGGCCGCGTTGGCGAGAACGACCTTCTGATTCCGCCAGATCACACCCCAGACGTTCAGCATCATGATGGTGCCGAGCAGCATTCCGGTACTGATCGCGATGCCGCCGGCCTGCTTGCCGAACTCATTGGCGAAGTAGTCCTTGGTGATGATCGTGATCAAGATGCCCGTCACGAAGGTGCTGACGGCTGCCCAGCGGAACCACCACAGCGCCCTGCGGGCCACCTTGTCGAGAGCGATGTTGCGGGCGCGAGCTTCGTCGCCGTACTCCGCGAACGCCGGAACCTGCACGAGGTTGAAGTAGTACAACAGGCCGATCCACGTGATGCCCGCCAAGATGTGCAGCCACCTGAATCCGAAGGAACCGAGAGCTGCCCGGCTGAAGAAACTGTCGACTGCAAGCACCGTTGCTACCTCTTTCGTTGAGCTCTTTCGTTGAGTTTCCTGGATCGTGTCAATTGAAACGTGTCGTCGTCACAATGACTGTTCGCGTGAACGTAGCACCACGGTGGTGCCGTACCCGGCAATGCAGCGTCGCAGATTGTCCGCCGTAGATTGTTCGGGTCATGGCCCACGAATTCATCTACACCTGTTACAAGCTCGCCCGCGTCTATCCTCCCGATCGCACGGTGCTCGAGAACATCTCGCTGTCGTTCTACCCGGGCGCCAAGATCGGTGTGCTCGGCGCCAACGGCGCCGGCAAGTCGAGTCTGCTGCGGATCATGGCGGGCCTCGACGACGGATACAGCGGCGAAGCGCGGTTGACCCCCGGTTTCAGCGTCGGCTACCTGGCTCAGGAGCCGGACCTCGATCCGGCAAAGGACGTCAGGGGCAACGTGATGGACGGCGTCGCCGCCGTGCAGTCGATCATCGATCGGTACAACGAGGTCATGACGCTGTGGGCCGATCCGGATGCCGATTACGACAAGATCGGGGCGATGCAGGCGGAGCTCGAGGACAAGATCACCGCGACCGACGCCTGGAGCCTCGAACGCAACGTCGAGATCGCGATGGACGCGCTGCGTTGCCCGCCCGACGATGCGGATGTCGCGACGTTGTCGGGTGGCGAACGCCGTCGGGTCGCCCTGTGTCGATTGCTGCTCAGCCGCCCTGACTTGTTGCTGCTCGACGAGCCGACGAACCACCTCGACGCCGAGAGCGTCGAGTGGTTGGAACGGTTCTTGCAGGAGTACCCCGGGACCGTCGTCGCCATCACCCACGACCGCTACTTCCTCGACAACGTCGCCAAGTGGATCCTCGAACTGGACCGTGGCCGCGGCATCCCGTTCGAGGGCAACTACTCGTCGTGGCTCGAACAGAAGCAAGAGCGATTGGCGCGCGAGGAGAAGGGCAATGAGGCGCGCCAACGCACGCTGCAACGCGAACTCGAATGGGTGCGCATGGCGCCGAAGGCTCGCCAGGCAAAGGGCAAGGCACGTCTAGCCGCGTACGACAAGCTGCAGCAAGAAGCCGAGGCGGCCGAGCGCGGGCCCGATCGCCTGGAGATCACTATTCCGGTCGGCCGGCGCCTCGGCGACACCGTGATCGAGGTCGCCAACTTGCGCAAGGGGTTCGGCGATCGCCTGTTGATCGAGGACTTGTCGTTCTCGCTCCCCCGCGCCGGCATCGTCGGCATCATCGGTCCGAACGGAGCCGGCAAGACGACGTTGTTCAAGATGCTGACCGGGCAGGAGTCCGTCGACGAAGGGAAGGTCACCATCGGCGACACGGTCGACCTTGCTTACGTCGATCAGTCCCGCGACACCCTCGACGCCGACGCGACGGTCTACGAAGAGATCACGGGCGGCGTGGAACACATGAAGGTCGGCAACCGGGAGATCCACGGCCGGGCATACTGCGCCAGCTTCAACTTCAAGGGCAGCGATCAGCAGAAACGTGTCGGCGATCTCAGTGGCGGCGAGCGGAACCGGGTGCACCTCGCCAAGATCCTGAAGAGCGGGGGAAACGTCCTGCTGCTCGACGAGCCCACCAACGACCTCGACGTCGACACGCTGCGCGCCCTCGAGACCGCGCTCGAGAACTTCCCCGGCTGCGCCGTTGTGATCAGTCACGATCGTTGGTTCCTCGATCGCATCGCCACGCATGTCCTGGCGTTCGAGGGCGACAGTCAGGTCCGTTGGTTCGAGGGCAACTTCACCGAGTATGAGGCCTGGCGTCACAAGGAGCTCGGCGCGAGCGCCGACCAGCCGCACCGCATCAAGTACAAGCCCCTCGTGCGCTAGATGCGCAAGACTGTCTCGTGGCCACTCGTCTGATCACCCGGGCGTGCATTGCCATGTTCGTCTGCGGGATCGCCGGTCTGATCATCTCGTCGATCGCGGGCAACAACAACGGAGTGGTCTTGACCATCGGCGGGGGGATCGTGCTGGCCGCGATCGTTCTGATGACGGTCACGACTGTGACCGTGCACGACCGCATCGACGCGTTCGACGAGGCTGCCGCAGAGAAGCTCGAGGTTCAGGTCGCCCAGTTGGTGCAGCAGGGCGCCGACGAAGCCGACGTCCGCTCACTCGTGCGCGAGGCGCGTCGCAGCAGTCGCAGATGATCGACGGCGAGAGTGATGCCGGTCTCGCGGCCAGGCTGGCTACCGACGCCGGTCAGCTCCTTGTCACGGTTCGCGACGAGTTGACCCGCGCGGGTGCACCGGCATGGCAAGTGATGGATACCGGCGATATGGCCAGCCATCGCTTCATCGTCAAGGCAATTGCCGAGGCACGACCGGACGACGCAGTGCTCTCCGAGGAGGGGCTCGAAGACCCCCGACGGTTCGACGCCGACAGGGTCTGGATCGTCGACCCGCTCGACGGGACGAGCGAGTTCGGCGAGCACGGGCGGCACGACTGGGCCGTGCACATCGCGCTGTGGGATGCCGATCACCTGGCCGCAGGCGCGGTCAGCATCCCGGCGCTGGATCTCGTCTTCTGCACCGATCCGCCTCCAGTCCTTCCGACCGCGACGCGTACCCGACCGCGGCTCGTCACCTCACGCAACCGCAATCCATACGTTGCCGTCGTGATCGCCAATGCGCTCGACGCCGACGCCGTGCGGCTCGGCTCTGCTGGGGCCAAAGCGATGGCCGTCGTCAGCGGCGAGGCCGACATCTATGTGCACGACGG
Source organism: Ilumatobacteraceae bacterium (assembly GCA_031373465.1). Classification (GTDB taxonomy): domain Bacteria; phylum Actinomycetota; class Acidimicrobiia; order Acidimicrobiales; family Ilumatobacteraceae; genus JAENVT01. The sequence continues at coordinate 11,890 of JANMMQ010000410.1, forward strand.
CGGGATGTACCAGTGGGATTCGGCTGCGCCTGCCGCGGTTGCGCTTGCTGCAGGCCTTCATGTCAGCCGCATCGATGGCTCACCGATGGTGTTCAACGCCCGCGATCCGTGGCTGCCCGATCTGCTGATATGCCGTCCGGAGTTCGCCGAACCCGCGCTCGAGGCACTGCGCAACAGCCAGCGTCAGGCCTGGCGCTGAAAGTCCTGGGATTGAGCCGCTGACCACCACAAGCGGACTCGACACTCGTACAATTCGCACATGACTCTTGCCGCGCAGGGCGATGGCGGCCTCGTCGAGGCGGGATACACCGAAGACCCGAGATCGGTGACGTTGCCGACGACGCGCGTGCCCGGTCTGACCATCGCGGCCATGACCTCGATCGGGGCCGGCGTCATCCACGCTGCCGCGGCCGGAGTGCATGCCGAGCATCCGCAGTTGGCTCGCCTGTACATCGTGTACGCCATCGCCCAGTTCGGTGCCGGTCTGGTGGCGATTGTGCGCCCCAGCCGATTGATGGCCGTTCCTTTGGTCATCATCAACGCGGCTGCAGTTGCTGGCTGGCTGGTGACGCGAATCACCGGCATCTCGTGGATCGACGGTCTCGAAGTACGTGAAGCACCGCAATTCGCCGATACTGCATGCGCGCTGCTGGCGGCAGCCGCGGTTGGATGCGCGTTGGCAGCCGCAATGGTCGGCAAGCGGCGCGCATCGGCGCCGCGCCTCTTTTTCCCTGCAGTTGCCGTGGCCGCGCTGACCATCCCGGCGATGCTCAGCAGCGGCACACACGTCCACAGTCATGTCGCGGCTGCTGGCTCGGCGGTCGTCGACGAGTCCCAGCCGCACGCGCACCCAGCCAACGGCTCGGTGGTTTCGACCGACCCCAACGCGTCGCCTGATCCTGCCGCTGTGCCCGTCGTCGACGAGTCGCAGCCACACGCCCATGCCGCGGACGAAACATCCGTCGGGGCTACCGTCACCGCCGACTGGCCGCGGCCCTGGGATCCCTCGAAGCCCATCGATGTGTCCGGCGTTGCCGGCGTCACGCCCGAGGAAGAGGCGCGGGCGAAGCAGCTCATCGAGGAGTCGTTGAAAGACCTCCCCAAGTACGCCGATACAGCGGCCGCCGTGGCAGACGGATATTTTTCGATCGGCGACGCCGCAACCGGAAGCGAGCACTACATCAAGTTGTCGCTCATCGAAGACAAGGTCTTCCTCGATGCCACACAGCCAGAGTCACTCGTCTACACCGTCAACGGTGACCAGCGAACACTGGCGGGTGCGATGTACATCGCCAGTGCTCGACTCACCGACGATCCGTCCCTCCTGAACTTCGCCGGTCCGCTGATGCAGTGGCACAACCACGGCAATCTGTGCTGGGCGCCCGGACCCGACGGCAAGCCGCGCGTGGTCGGCATCACCGACGCCAACGGCAACTGCGCCAATGGGGTCAACACCGGTGGCCAGAACCCGATGGTGCACGTGTGGGTCACACCACACCCGTGCGGCGTGTTTGCTGCGCTCGAGGGTGTCGGTGCAGGCCAAGCTGCGGTGCCCGACGACCAGCGCGTCGACATGTGCAACCAACCTCACACGCACGCCGCGGCAGCCGTGCCCCCCAAGCCGTACGACCCCACGCAACCGATCGATCTCGGTGGAGTCGCCGGAGTGACGCCGGAGCAACAGGCGGAGGCGGAGAACCTCGTCGCGCTCAACGTCGTTCGTCTGCCGCAGTGGTCCGACTACAGGGTCGCCGAGGCGGCCGGGTATCACAGCATCGGCGACGGGCTGACCGGCTTCGAGCACTTCATCAAGTGGGATTCGATCAACGACAACGTTGCCTTGGATCCGGACCACCCCGAGAGCCTGGTGTACTCACCGCAGCCTGATGGATCGAAGAAGCTCGTCAGCGCGATGTACTTCCTGCCGGACACGGTCGCTCTGAAGGACGTGCCGAACATCGGCGGCGCGCTCATGCAATGGCACATCCACGACAACCTGTGCTTCACCAACGATCCGGTCGCCCCACTCGTGCGAGGTGTCACCGACTCCGCCGGCAGTTGCCCAGCAGCGCTGAAGAAGTTCACCCCTGCGCCGATGATCCATGTCTGGATCACCCCCAACAAGTGCGGCCCGTTCGCCGCGCTAGAGGGAATCGGTGCCGGCCAGATCGCGGACGGCGAGACCCGGCTGTGCGACACCGCGCACGGCGCCGGCTTCTGACCCTCAGCACTGACCTCAGCCGACAGCCACCGGTTGCTTTCTGGCGACCATCGTCGCCGCGGCATCCTCGTCACGGATGAACCATGCACACAGGGCGGCGATGAGCGCCAGGCCGACCGCAACGCCGAATGCCCAACGCACTCCGGTCAAGGCGCGGCCAACTTCGTCGGCACGCGGTGACCTGCTCAGCGACATGTGCGCAGCCAGGATGCTGGCCATGATGGCGACTCCAATCGACACACCGACCTGACGTTGTGTCGAGAAGATCGATGACGCCCGTCCGTTCTGCGACGGGTCGATGGTGGCGTAGCTGGCCGCCTGCATCGGCACGAACGCGAAGCCCATGCACAACCCGCGCCCGAACATCAAACCGCGGATCAACCACAGCGAGGTATCCAGGCCAAGCCTTGTATAGAGCGCTATGGCCAGAGCAGCGGCCAGGAACCCACCCGTCATCAGCCGTCGCGGGCCGATCTTCGCGTAGACCCTGCCGGCTATGACGGACGAGACCATGATCCCGAAGGCCTGAGGAAACGTCGTCAACCCGCTGGCCAGTGGCGTCATGCCTCGAAGTAGTTGCAAATACAACGGCATCACGAACGTCACACCGAGAAAGCTGGCCATCGAGAACAGGCTGACGACGTTGCATTGTCGAAACATCCGATTGCGCAACAGGCGCAGGTCGAGCATCGGGCTGGGAATGCGCAGCTCGACGAACGCCATGACGATCGCGGCCACGACGCCGGTCACCCCACAGGCAATCACGAGTGGCGACGTCCACCCCGAGTTCGGCCCTTCACTGAGCGTGTAGACGATCAGCGCCAGAGCTGCACCGGACAAGACGAACCCGGCGATGTCGAACCGGCCGGTCGCAGGGTGGCGGTGTTCTTGGAGATGCCGCCAACCGAACCACAGTGCCACCAACCCGATCGGCAAGTTGACGAGGAAGATCCACCGCCAACTGATGTTGGTCACGATCAGTCCACCGAGGACCGGACCGAGTGCAGGTGCGGCGAGGGTCGGGATCATGATCAGCGTCGCTGCCCGCGCCCGCTCGGCCGGCGGGAACGCGCGGAACAACATCGCCAGGCCGACCGGGGTCAGCATCCCGCCACCGACGCCTTGGATGACCCGGAAGGCGATCAATTGACTCATGTTCTGCGCGGTTCCGCACAGCAGCGAACCAAAGGTGAAGGCCATCAGCGCGATCAGGAACGTGCGCTTGGTCCCGAATCGATCGCCCAGCCAACCCGACGTCGGGATCCACACCGCGAGGCTGAGGGTGTATCCCAACACCACCCATTCGGCGTTCTCGGTGTGGAGCTCGCGGCCGAGCGCGGGGATGGCGACGTTGACGATGGTCGTGTCGAGGATGTCGAGGAACAGCGCCGACACGTAGACGACTGCGACGATCCATTTGTAGGCGATCCTCCGGCCGAAGACCTGCACCGTGTTTTCGGTGGCAGGTGCGCTCGTCGTCACTCCGGCCGAGCGTAGCGTGAGGCTTCTTCGAAGCTCCGGTCGTCAGGGCAGCGAAAGAATCGTGACGACTCCGGTGTTTCCGTCCACCCGTACACGCGCCCCGTCGGCGATGTTGCGGGTGGCCCCGAGCGCCGAGACAACACATGGGATGCCCAACTCTCGACTGACGATGATGGCGTGGCTGAGCGCTGCACCGACATCGACGACCACCGCGCAAGCCGGGACGAACAGGGGCGTCCAGGATGGGTCGGTGATCGGCGCAATGAGGACGTCGCCTGGCTGCAGCGACGATGGATCGTTCGAGTCGAGGATGACCCTCGCCGTCCCCTCGGCGACCCCAGGACACCCCGGCATCCCGACGATCGTGTCGCCCTCCGAGAGATGCTCGGAGCTGGCGGCGTCGCGCCGGGGCCACGTGTCAGGTCCCTCGGTGTGACCGACGAACAGGAACGGCGGCTCGAGCTCTTGCAGGTTCTGATACTCGGCGCGACGCGACCGAATCGATTCGGTCATGGAATGAGGATCCGTGAACAACGCCGGCATCTCGGCCTCACGGACGAACCCGAAGTCCTCGATCTCGTCGAACGCTCCGCGGCCGACCATCCGTCGTCCGAGCTCGCGCATCGCCATGCGCATCTCGTGGATGACCCTGATGTTGTTGGTCTTCGTACGTTCCCGACCCGGGAGCCATGCTGCCGAGCAACCAATGGCGGCGGCGAGCTGGCCATGAGTGGCCGGGTCAGCCTCGACCATCGACAACAGCTCGGCGGACGCGGCGGCACGCTGGTCGGCGCGGATGGCGAACTGCATGGCCGGATCGGCCGAGTCGGGCGCCTGGCGCATCCGATCGATCGCGACCAGGGCCAGCGTCGGTTTGGTCTCCCACGAAGGCGAGCGGCTCTCCCATTCGTTCGGTCCCCGGCTGCCGAACTCGTGAAGGAAGTCATCGAAGGCCCTGCTGAACCCGTCCGACGACGGATCGAGTCGCGACAACGCCCACATCGCGTGGCTGGGCGCGGCCGAATCGACATCACCGATGCCGGAGATGATCGGCATGATCAGGTCGGGTCGGGCCACGGCTGCGGCCACCGCGCTGATGACCCCGACCGGAACCGTGGCCATGTATGTCGTGAAGAGGTGATGAGCGAACATCCGCCGATGGATCGGGAGCATCTCCCTGAAGCGATCCCACAGCTGCTCGTCACTGAGGGCTGACAGGTCGGGGCGGTTGGTGCGAAGGGCCTTGGTCTCGGCACGATCGTCGGTCAGCTCGGTGAGGTCATCGAGGCTCTGCTGTCCGAACACCCACATGAACGTCGCCCCGATCTTCTCCGTCATGTCGGGCCGCACGTCGCCCGGCATCTCCTCGTACGGCGGAATCCCGGGCTGCGCTCCGAAGAACTGTTCATCCATCATCTGCCAGGACAGACCGGGGGCCCGCTCCCCGAACAGCCGGATCAACGAAGCGTTGAGGTAGCAGTACCCACCGAGCACGCCAAGCTGGCAGTAGTCGTCGGGCGGAAACTCGGCGAGATCGAATGCGCCCATCCGCTCCCACGCGTCACGCCAACCCAGTTCGGCCAGGTAGAGCGCAGTGTCACTGGTCAGTGGCGTCACCGGGTCCGGAAAGACTTCGCCGACGTTGGCTCGCGTGTAGATCGGAAAACGTTCCGACAGTGCAGTATCGGTGACGTAGTAACGATCGCTCATTCGTCCCCCCAGACGTGTTCACCCGTGTAATAGGGGTGCAGTTGCCTGGCGGATGGTAATCCAACCCTGTGAAGCCGTTTCCCAACTATTCCGATCCATCGCCAGCTTTCCGGTCTCGCGAACAACACAAACGGACTTCGTTGCTGCGATCATGCTGGGGTGACGATCGCCGACGACACTGAATGGGGCGCGTTCAGGGACGGCGGACCGTGGGTGCTCGATCGACACAGCCTCCAGTGGTATCCAGTCGCCGGCCTCCTCCGCCAGGCCGCGAAAGCCGGCGTCCCGGCGCTCACTCGCCCTCGGCGCATACCGCCGGGCATGCGCGTGATCTCCGTCGCCGGACGTCTCATCATGGCAATCGGGCCGTGGTGGCTGCGTAAGAAGCGCCACCGTTTCGCGACGCCGGAGGACAGCCGACGCGACATCTCGGGTCGATTGCGACGAGCCGCTGAGTGGCTCGGCCCGACATACATCAAGCTCGGCCAGATCATCTCCAGCGGCGAGGGTCTGTTCCCGGCAGAGCTCGTCAAGGAGTTCAAGCAATGCCGGGACCAGGTGCCTGCCGAGCCGTTCGACGATGTGCGCAGGGTGGTCGAGGAAGATCTCGGCGTTTCGCTCGAATCCATGTTCTCGTCCTTCGACCGCGCCCCGCTTGCCGCGGCATCGATCGCCCAGGTTCACGCGGCAACGCTGCACACCGGGGAGCAGGTCGTCGTCAAGGTGCAACGGCCGAGCGTTGCCCGCCTGGTGCGCAAGGACCTGCGGGTCATGGCCTGGCTGGCGCCCCATCTCGTCGGCCGCATCCACATCGCGTCGTTGGCCAACCCGCCGGCGCTGGTCGAACTGTTCGCCGAGACGATCGTCGAGGAGCTCGACTTCAGGATGGAGGCCGCCAACATGATCGACATCGCGGCCATGCTGTGCGAGCTGAAGCAGACGGGCTACGTGGTGCCCCGGCCCCACCCCTCACTGGTCACTCGTCGAGTGCTGGTGATGGAGCGCGTCGACGGGTTCAACTTCGATGACGTTGCCGGGATGAAAGACGCCGGTGTCGACACCGAGGCGGTGGTGCGCACGGCGATGATCGCCCTCATCGAAGGAGCGATGGTGTACGGCGTGTTCCACGGCGACCTGCACGGTGGCAACCTTTTCGTCCTGCCCGACGGTCGCACGGCTCTGCTCGACTTCGGCATCGTCGGGCGACTGCCTGGGGACCGACGACTGGCGTTCCTGCGGATGATGGTCTGCGCCACGACCAACGACGTGAAGGGACAGTTGGCGGCGATGCGCGATCTCGGCGCACTGCCGATCGACGTCGACCTCGACATGGTGATGCGCGACCTACGGCTGGATCAGGCTCCGATCGATCCGACGACGCTCACGGGTGAAGAGCTCGTCGCCGAGGTGCAGCGTGTGGTCAAGGCACTTCTCGGCTACGGGGCGCGCATGCCGAAAGAGCTGATGCTCTACGTGAAGAACATGGTGTTCCTCGACGGCGCGATGGCTCGTCTTGCTCCCGATCTCGACCTCCTCGCGGAGATCGCCAACATCTCGATGTGGTTCGCCGAACGCCACGGCGAGCAACTGGGGCGTGAACTGGGCATCGACCAGAAGACGCTCGAGCTGAACATGGACGGCGTCAAGGCCGGC
>JANMMQ010000412.1:0-3739 GCA_031373465.1 Ilumatobacteraceae bacterium
GGTGCCACAGACCAACGTGCTGCCACACGTCGATCTCGTCATCACTCACGGCGGCAACAACACGACCACCGAGTCATTCCATTTCGGCAAGCCGATGATCCTGCTCCCACTGTTCTGGGACCAGTACGACAACGCCCAACGTGTGCACGAGACCGGCTACGGGGTGCGGCTGTCGACGTACACCTTCGAGGACGACGAGCTCATCGGTGCGGTGAATCGACTGTTGGCCGACGATGGACTGCAGACACGGATGGCCGCAAACGGCGCCGTCATCAGGTCGCGCGACGGCACTCATCGTGCTGCGGACCTCATCGAAGGCGTCGCCACCTGAGCCCAAAAATTCCCTTCGATGAGCAGCAGTGGCCTCGGCGCATGACCAAGACCAACGATGCGTCCATCACCGTTGCGGCGAATGGTCCTTACCTTGTCGCCGGGAGCTTGCCGCTGCACCACCGGCACGATGTGCAGAGCGAGCGGTCGTCAACGACGGACCCCTGTGGATAACTGCCGGAGTACCGGTCGTCAACCCTCACCAGCGACATTCGGGTCAAATCGGTTGGCGGCGCAGTGCGGTAGAATCGGTCTTCACTCATGCCGGTCCTCAGCGACGTCCGACACGGGCGTTCGTCAACAACAGCGAAGGAACGTCATGCCTACACCGAAGACTCGTCCACCCACCACCAAACGGGCGAAAGCGGCAGCCGCGCTCGCCGAGGACCTCACCACCAGTGAGGGTCTGGCTCAGTCGATCCGCACCGAATCCATCGACCTCACGCCATCCGTGAACAAGATCATGAACGCCGGGCTCCACGAGGCGGCGGCGATGCGGGCTATCACGTTGTTCCGCGATTCCTTGGGTGTGCCCGGCGATCCGCATCGCTACCCCGATGCAGCAATCGAGGCTGGTCGCAAGGTCAAGGAGAAGGTTCAGCACGCAGCCCAGAAATGACGGGCCAAAATAAGCCGCTAGCTTCGTCGATGTGCATCACAGCGACGCAAACGCCGCGGGAGTGGTGCTGGCCGGTGGCCGGTCGACGCGGATGGGCTCGCCCAAAGCAGCGCTCGAATGGCACGGCTCCACGCTCCTGTACCGCACCGCCGCGCTCCTTTCCCGAACCGTCGACGGACCGGTCGTCGTTGTTGCCGCGCCCGGTCAGCAACTACCCGAGTTGCCCGGCGGCGTTCAGGTCGTAGAAGACCCGATCGAAGGGTTGGGCCCGATGCGCGGCATCGCCACGGGACTTGCCGCCGTGGCCGAACAAGCTCCTGCTGCATTCGTCTGCTCCACGGACATGCCGTTCCTGCATCCCGCGTTCGTCCAGCGAGTGCTGCGCGAGTTTGCGGTGACCGACACCGATGTCGTGTTGCCCACCGCGCGGGGTTTTCGACAGCCGCTCGCGGCCGTCTACCGAACGACGTTGGCCGGTCTGATCGCGAACCTCGCTGCCGACGGAGAGCTGCGGCCGGGGATGTTGTTCGAGCACTGCCGCCTGCAGCGGATCGACGACGAGGAGTTGCTCACCGATGCGGTTCTGGCGCGGTTCGACGCGGGCCTCGAATCTGTGATGAACGTGAATACTCCGGATGAGTACGAGGCGGCCAGAGGGCGTCCGCCAGCCGAGGTCACCGTCCAATGCTTCGGGGCTCTGGCATCTGCCGGTCACCGTGGCCCACGCACGGTTCGGGCAGCGACACTCGGCGACGCCGCCCAGGCTGTCGACATCCCGCTCGACCAGTACGTGATGGCGGCCCTGAATGGCGATCTGATGACCCGCGACCCGCAACTGCCGCTCGTTGCAGGGGACACCGTCGCCATGTTGTCGGCCGACGCCGGAGGCTGAGCAGGGCGTACAATTCCGTCGTGGCGCCCGGTGGATATTTCGGACAGGCCCTGGTCGTCGATGTCGACGGCCGTGCGGCAACAGGCATGCCACTGCACCTCGACGAACGTGTACTTCGGGCATACCTCGGCGGCGTGGGGCTGGGCACCTGGTTGCTGCATCGCCTTGCACCACCGCTCGTCGATCCGCTCGCAGCAGAGGCGCCGTTGGCGTTCGTCTTCTCGCCATTGGTCGGCACGCCCCTCACGACGAGCGCGAAGTTCGCTGTGGTTGCCAAATCCCCGTTGACCGGACTGATCACCGACGCGTTGGCGTCGAGCCATTTCGCCATCTCGGGAAAGCTGACCGGCAACGACGCGATCGTCATCCGCGGACGCGCCGATGTGCTGTCGGTGCTGCTGATTTCCCACGATGGCGTACGGCTCGTCCCGGCCCCCGAGCTCGCAGGAATGGCGGCTGCCGAGGCCGAAGAGTCGGTGCGGGAGGCGCACGGGCGCGGGTGGCGCACAGCGGCCATCGGGCCAGCCGGTGAGCGCGGTGTGCGGTACGCGACGATCAGTCACGACGGTCGCCATGCCGGGCGTGGTGGCCTCGGCGCGGTGCTCGGGGCCAAGAACATCAAGGCCGTGATGGTCAAGGCCGGGACCCGGGTAGCTGTCGCCGACGCGCCGGCTGTTCTGGCCGCGGCGAAGGACCTGCGGGCACGAAGCTTCGGCCCGGCCACGAAGAAGTATCGCGAGCTCGGCACGCTGGCCAACGTCCTCGCATTCAACGCGGTGTCGACCCTGCCGACGCGCAACTTCACCGCGGCGACGTTCGACGGTGCTCCTCGACTTGCAGCCGAGGAGCTGCACGAGATGCGCGAGGTCGCCCGCAACAGTTGCGCATCCTGCTCGATCGGTTGCGAGCACATCTACGCTCGCAAGGACGGTGGCAGTCAACGGATGGAGTACGAGAACGTGTTCGCACTCGGTCCCTTGTGCGGTGTTTCGGACCCCGACGACGTCTTCGCCGCCAGCGCCCGTTGCGACGAGCTGGGCATCGACACGATCTCGGCCGGCGGATCGATTGCATGGGCGATGGAATGTGTCGAGCGTGGTCTGATCGACGAGCCGTGGCTGCGCTTCGGCGATGGAGCGGCCGTCCTGCGCGCCCTCGATGCCATCGGCGCGCGCGAGCCGGGCCTCGGTGAGCTGCTCGCCCAAGGCTCGCGTCATGCTGCGGGCGTGGTGGGCGCTAACTCGATCGACTTCGCCCCGCAGGTCAAGGGGTTGGAGCTGCCGGGATACGAGCCGCGCACGCTGCAGGCGATGGCGTTGGGCATGGCGGTCAATGCCAGAGGCGCCGACCACAATCGTTCCGGCGCCTACGAAGCGGACCTGTCCGGTGTGCTCGACCGCCTCGAAGGTGGCGAAGCCCACGTAGAAGCGGCGATAGGGACCGAGGACCGTGCAGCGGTCATGGACTCGATGATCCTGTGCAAGTTCCTGCGCGGGGTGTTCGCCGATCCCTTCACCGAGTGGGCTGCGCTGCTCTCGTCCGTCACCGGTTGGGACATCGACGCCGCCGAGCTGCACACGACAGCTCAGCGAATCGTGATGGCCAAGCGTGTGTTCAACCAACGTGAAGGTGCCACGGCCGCTGACGATCGCCTGCCGGCGCGAATGTTGGAGACGCCCTTGGAGATGGGTTCGGGTCGTGTTGCCGCGCTCACCGCGTCGCGGCTGCAGACCATGGTCGACAGCTATTACGCGGCCCGCGGACTGGACGAATCAGGCTGCGCCGGCCCGGAAGACTTGGATGATCTGCTGCTAGGACAGTGAGCGACAAGCCTCAGCTACGATGGCATCGGTGCAGCAGATGACAACCGCCGTCCGGACCGTCACCCTCGAGATCGA
>JANMMQ010000436.1:0-7504 GCA_031373465.1 Ilumatobacteraceae bacterium
CCCCGAGGAGCCCACGCCTTCGGTTCATCGAACTTCAAAGACCCATCGAGTATATCGGCTTGCGGGTAGTGTTTCGCCGCCGCCCGCAACCCATCCGACACCCCGAATCCGAGGTAACAGCTGTGCTCCGAATGTCGACGATGTTCCTGCGTACGCTGCGTGAGGACCCCGCCGATGCCGAGGTGGCCAGCCATCGTTTGCTCGTGCGGGCGGGCTACATCCGCCGCGCCGCTCCGGGAGGGTTCACCTGGCTGCCGATCGGCTGGATCGTCTACCAGAACGTCGAACGCATCGTGCGCGAGGAGATGAATCGTGCCGGCTTCCAGGAAGTGCACTTCCCTGCCCTGTTGCCGCGCGAGCCCTACGAGCTCTCCGGCCGATGGACCGACTACGGCGACAACCTGTTTCGCCTGAAAGACCGAAAAGGTGCCGACATGCTGTTGGCGCCCACACACGAGGAGCTGTTCACGCTGCTGGTCAAGGACCTCTACAGCAGCTACAAGGACCTGCCCCTCATCATCTACCAGATCCAGACCAAGTTCCGCGATGAGGCCCGCCCCCGCGCCGGCCTGCTGCGCGGCCGCGAGTTCGTGATGAAGGACTCGTACAGCTTCGATCTCACCGACGAGGGGTTGGAGGCGAGTTACCAACGCCATCGCGTCGCCTATCAACGGACCTTCGACCGCCTCGGTCTTCCGTACGTGATCGTGTCGGCCATGAGCGGCGCGATGGGCGGCTCGGCCAGCGAGGAGTTCCTCGCCCCGATGGAGGTCGGCGAGGACTCCTACGTCCGCTGCACCAACTGCGACTACGCGGCCAACACTGAGGCGGTGCGAGTCGCCGCACCGGCGGCAATTCCGTACGACACGGCGCCACCAGCAATGGTCGCCGACACGCCCGACACGCCGACCATCCAGACGCTGGTCGATCTCATCAATAGCCGCGGAGACCTTCACCACGCCGAACGGGAATGGACCGCGGCCGACACCCTCAAGAACGTCGTCGTCAAGCTCAAACACCCCGACGGCCGCGTCGAAGCGCTCGCGGTCGGCGTGCCGGGCGATCGTGAGGTCGACATGAAGCGACTCGAGGCACAGCTCGGCCCGGCCGAGATCGAGCCGTTCACCGAGGCCGACTTCGCAGCTAATGAGTACCTGGTCAAGGGCTACATCGGGCCGGGCGCCCTAGGGGCTCACAAGCCTGCGGGCGTTCGCTATCTGCTCGATCCACGAATCGTCGAGGGCACCCAATGGGTCACGGGCGCAGATCAGCCCGGTCGCCACGTCCTGTATCTGACGGCTGGGCGCGACTTCACAGCCGATGGAACCGTCGAAGCCGCCGAGGTGGTCGACGGCGATCCGTGCCCCGTGTGCGGGTCGGCGCTGGAGATCGCCCGCGGGATCGAGATCGGCCACATCTTCCAGCTGGGTCGCAAGTACGCGACCGCGCTCGGGCTCAACGTGCTCGACCAGAACGGCAAGCAGCAGGTCGTCACCATGGGCTCCTACGGCATCGGCGTCTCCCGCGCGGTGGCTGCGATCGCCGAGATGAACTGCGACGACAAGGGTCTGATCTGGCCTCGGGAGGTCTCGCCTGCCGACGTCCACATCGTCGCCACCGGCAAGGCCGGCGATCCTCAGTTCCCGGCCGCTGAACAGTTGGCCACCGACCTCGAGGCTGCGGGCCTGCGGGTGATGCTCGACGACCGCGTCGGGGTGTCACCGGGCATCAAGTTCAACGACGCCGAACTGATCGGGATGCCGACCATCGTCATCGTCGGGCGAGGCCTGGTCGACGGGGTGGTGGAGGTCAAGGATCGCCGTTCCAGCGAACGACGCGATGTCGCGATCGGCGAAGTTGTGGCCGACCTGGCGTCCATGTGATCCCGATTGGGGCAGGCCCATCAGATTGTGACCAAGGCCTCTGGATGGGTCGCTGCCAGCCAGTTTCACTGTGCGTATGGAAGTACTGCTGATCGAATCATCGCCAGGCGTCGCCAGCACCCTTCGGCAACGGCTGGTTCGCGACGGGCACGACGTCATCTCGTGCAACGATTCTCACGGTGGGCCATGCCGCGGGGTCGAATCCCACGAGTCGTGCCCCATGGAGCAACACATCGACGTAGCCGTCCTGGCCCGCGATCGCCGGGATGCTCCGAGCCTCAACGAGATGGGATCCGTGTGCGCAATGACGCATCGTGTACCGCTCGTGACGCTCCATCCCGGTGACGAGTTCGGGCCCGGTGCCAGCACAGAGGTCGCCGCGGCCGTTGCCCGCCGCGAGGTCGAGGCGACCTACGTCGCGGTGGTTCGCCGCGAGCTCGGACACAGTGTCGACGACATCACGGTCGCCAGAGAACACCAGCGGATCCACGTCGTCCTGACGATTGCGACTTCGCCGGACGCACGAGGCGTCAGCAGGCTGGCCGATCAAGCCCGGCATGCCGTGCGTCAGTACGACCGCACGACACCGGTCGTCGACATCTCCGTTCTCGTCGCTGAGCCAACTATCGACTAGAACGATCCCGTGCCACGAGTGCAGGGAGACAACTGATGCCGCTGAACCCGGAAGCCGTCGGAACAGTCGGCGAGCCGTACGAGGCTTCATGGAGCTCGAAGGACGCGCTGCTGTACGCCGTCGGGATCGGCGCGGGCACGAGCGAGCTCGCGTATACGACGGAGAACACGAACGGCGTCGACCAACAGGTCTTCCCCACGTTCGCAGTTGTCGTGGGCTGGGGAGCCGGCTCGGCGCTGCGCAACATCGGCACGTTCAACCCGGCGCTGCTCGTGCATGGCCAGCAGGCGATCACCCTGCACAAGCGGCTGCCGGTCAAGGGAAGTGCGAACCTGCAGGGGCGAGTCACCGCCATGTACGACAAGGGCAAAGCCGCCGTGGTCGTCACCGAGACCGTTGCGACCGACGTCGCCGATGGCCAACCGTTGTTCACCAATGTCTCGTCCGCGTTCATTCGCGGCGAGGGCGGATGGGGTGGGGATCGAGGTCCCGGCGGACCCCAAAACGTGCCTCCGGACCGGGCCCCCGATCATGAGGTGACCTACCAGACCTCACCGGACCAGGCATTGCTGTATCGCCTATCGGGCGACCACAACCCGCTGCACAGTGATCCGTCATTCGCAGCGATGGGCGGCTTCGACCGTCCGATCCTCCATGGGTTGTGCACGTACGGGTTCACCGGTCGGGCGCTGCTGCACACACTGTGCGGAGGCGACGCGGCGCGGTTCCAACACGTCGAGGGTCGCTTCACGTCACCGGTGCTGCCGGGCGAGGCGCTGACTGTGGCGATGTGGGAGATCGACGACAATGCCGCAGTGTTCACGACCTCTGTAGGCGAGCGGACCGTGATCGACCAGGGACTGGTGCGCCACGGTTGAGTGCAATCACTTCGGCTGCGGCCAGCCTCCGGGCTCGCCATCCATGCCGGAGTTGAGACGGGCCTTGGCAAGCAACCCGCGCACGATCGGGCCGAGCACGGCCGGGTCCTCGACCGGGAACTGTCGCGGTCCCCTCACCCAACCTTCGGCAATCGCCAAGACGTTGCCGCTGACCTCGAAGACCCTGCCCGTCACGTCTTTCGATTCCGCCGACGCCAACCACGTCGCGATCGGTGCGATCCAGCGCGGTGAACGCATCTCGCGTTCTTCATCGGTCTCCGGCGCCGGTCCGAGCCCTTCGGTCATGCGGGTCAGTGCCACCGGGGCGACGGCGTTGACCGTGACCCCGTAGCGCCCGAGTTCGAGCGCTGCGATCGTGGTGAACGCGGCGATACCGGCCTTGGCTGCGCCGTAGTTGGTCTGCCCGGGATTGCCGTAGATGCCGCTGACCGACGTGGTGTTGATGATCCGCCCGTCGACGGGCTTGCCCGCCTTCGCCTGTTCCCGCCAGTACGCCGCAGCCCAACGGCTCGGAGCGAACGTTCCCTTGAGGTGGACGTTGATCACGGCGTCCCACTCCTCTTCGGTCATGTTGGTCAGCATGCGGTCACGCAGGATGCCGGCGTTGTTGATGACAGCGTGAAGATCACCGAACGTCTCGACCGCGGTGTTGATCAGTCTTTGCGCTCCTTCCCACGACGAGACGCTGTCGCCGTTGGCAACCGCCTCGCCGCCCATCGCCTTGATGTCCTCTACCACTTGTTGGGCAGGGCTCAGGTCGCCACCAGAACCATCGACGTTCCCACCCAGGTCGTTGACGACAACTTTGGCGCCGTGGGCAGCCAGGCTGAGGGCGTGCTCGCGCCCGATCCCCCGGCCCGCGCCCGTGACGATGACGACTCGACCGTCACACAACTTGGGACTCAACTCACTCATGGGGACCCCTCGGCTAGGTATTGGACAACGCGAATCATAAAGTGACGCCGATGTGTGACTGCCAGTCGACGCCCGGGCTGACGCGGCGCGAAGCAATAGCCGGTGCCCTGGTCGCCGGCGCGGCAATCGGCGTCGCGGCGGGAATGCCTGCTGCTGTTGGCGCGGCTGCCGGCCCGGCCGTACCTGCCGTCGACATCCTGCCTGGACTGGCGATCTATCCACGTGACGCGTGGGGCGCCAACCTCCCGCCGACGGGACCGATCGGTGTCGAGACGCCTCAGTTCCTGCTCGTCCATCACACTGCTTCGTCCAACGCGTACACCAGCGCCGCAGGCCTTATCCAGGCCACGTACGCGTTTCACACGAGCTCGGCGAAGGGGTGGAGCGACGTGTGCTACGAGTTCTTCATCGGCCGCGACGGCGATGTGTGGGAGGGCAGGGCAGGAGCGCTGACAGGGCCCGTCGCCGCCGACGCAACCGGCGGCAGCCAAGGCTTCGCCCAACTGATCTGCCTGCTCGGCGACTTCACCAGTCAGGCCCCGACGCCCGCCGCGCAGACATCACTGGTCAACGTTCTGGCCTGGCTCAGCGGGCGGTACCAGATCGACATCGGTGCCAACACGACTACTTCGTTCATCTCCCGCGGGTCGCAGCGGTGGGCGGCCGGAACGCCGGTGATCACCAATACCATCGCCGGCCATCGCGACATGTCCTTCACAGCGTGCCCTGGCGACGCGTTGTACCCGATGTTGCCCGAGATTCGTACCCGCGCCGTCGTCCAACGCGGTATCTGGAAGTCGGTCCTCAAACCTGCACGTCGTCTCGGCCTTGTCACTCCATAGGGTGCGGCAATGACCGCACGCGCGACCGCCGATGTCGTGGTGATCGGTGCCGGTCCCGCGGGCGCGACCGCGGCAACGTTGCTGGCACGCGCCGGCAGGAGTGTCGTGGTCATCGACAAGGCGGTCTTCCCACGCGACAAGTGCTGCGGCGACGGATTGACCACGTTGGCGTTACGCGAACTGGAATCCCTCGGTCTGCAGCCGATGATGGTGCCCAACTGGAAGACCGTCGATGCTGCGTGGCTGCGGTCACCGTCGGGGCGAGAGGTCTGCCTGCCGTTGCCGTCCGATGGCATCTTCGCCGCGACCACACCGCGACGCGAGCTCGATTCTGCACTGCTCGATCTGGCCATCGAGGCCGGGGCGACCGTTCACGAAGGGCACGCCTTGGAGGGGATTCGGCTCGAGGAATCCTTCGTCGACGTCGACGTCGTCGACATCGGAACCATCCGGGCCCGCTATGTCGTCGCGGCCGACGGGATGTGGTCGGCCACCCGCAAGGCACTCGGCGTGGGCGAATCCGGCTATCTCGGGGAATGGCACGCCTTCCGCCAGTACGCCGGCAACGTCACCGGCGCTGCCGCCGAGCGGTTGATCGTCTGGTTCGAGCCGGATCTCCTGCCCGGCTACATGTGGAGCTTCCCGTTGCCGGACGGACGGGTGAACATCGGCTTCGGTGTGCAACGCGACGGCGTGAGACGAGTTCGCGACATGAAGCAGGAATGGGACGACCTGCTGCGCCGGCCACACGTGGTCGACGCGCTCGGACCTGATTTCGAATTGGAGGATCGTCACACCGCCTGGCCGATACCCGCAGGCATCGACCGGGCCACGTTGACGTCCGGACGGGTGTGCTTCGTCGGCGACGCCGCAATGGCCACGGACACGATGACCGGCGAAGGCATCGGCCAGGCCCTGCTCACCGCTCGCCTCGCTGCCGAAGCCATCGTCGAGGGAGGAGCCCTTGCCGCCGTCGATGTGGCAAGGCGCTATCGATCGACCGTTCACCACCATTTGCTCGCCGACCACAAGTTGTCGGCGGTGCTGAGCAAGGTGCTGAGCCACCAACTCGGCGCGCGCGGCGCCATCCGTCTGCTGGCTTCGAGCGAATGGTCGCGGCGCAACTTCGCCCGTTGGATGTTCGAAGACGAGCCCCGCGCCATCGCCCTCACCCCATCGCGCTGGCACAAGAACATCTTCCGCCAACCAGGCCCCTACCCAACAAAACCTTGACGGAGTGTTTCCGTCCCGAGCGGCTTGAACGAGTGTTTCCGGGCCTCCCGGGGTGGCCGCAAACACTCGTTCGGCATCAGGCAGCAGTCGCCAACAGGCGCGCCTCGTACAGTGCAACGAGCTCGTCGACGAGGCACGCCAGATCCAGCAGGTCCACCTCGGTAACACGCTCCACCTGCCAGCCGATCATGTGGCACTGACGATCTCGACGCTTGTCTTTCGTCGTGCCCTCCAAGAGCAGGTGATCTGGATGCACATCGATCTCGATCCCCCACCGCGCCGCGGGAACAGCGAGGTCGATGCGGATCTTCGCGCCGTTCGGAAGCTTCAACCCACTCACCTGAGGCACGACCGGAACGCCTCGCCGCCGCAGCGCGTTTCCTAGCTTGACCTCTGGATGTGATTCCGCGGCGCGCCGATCGCCTCGCTCGATGAGGCTCAGGAGGAACCGATGCGAGCCGGGACGCCGAGGATGACATAGACGCCGCGCCGTGGCGGCCAGTTCGCCCATGGAACAGTGACCGTCTCGAATCAGTTGCTCGATGACCGACGCATGGTCATCCGGAGTCAGGAAGGCAGCTAAGTCGAACGCCAGCCGAGATGGACTGGCGGTCGTCATGCCATCGCGTCGGCGACGCACGTCGGCCGGACCAATCGAGGTCGTCTGGTGAAGGATCACGCCGGGCAGACAGTCCAGGTGCACTCCGTGTCGAACGGCAAAGTGAATTGTTTCGGCCCTCGGCATCCGTCGAAGTTCAAGAAGTCGCCCGCCCGTGGGCCCGGTCACGAAGCCCGCAGGATGCCCGAGGCAGAGAGCAGCGCATCGACTCTCCAGCGTCTCGGGTGCCGAGTCGATGCGCATGACGGACTTGTAGACGGGCTTGAGGATCTCCAAATCGATCAAACGCAGCCGTGCTCTGCGGTGAAGCCCCGCCCTGTCGAGCTGAGAGGTCGTAGCGTGACCGTGCTGAGCGCGCAGAAGTGCAAGGGCATTAGGGGTCAGATCCGACATGACATCCTCCGAAACGCCAGGAGTGCGGGTTGGGGGAAGTCGTCGCGCAACGTATCCCGAACTCGACGTTTGCGGCATACGAGTGT
>JANMMQ010000470.1:0-10098 GCA_031373465.1 Ilumatobacteraceae bacterium
GGCTCGTTGGCTTCATGGCCCGGGATGTGCGTCTTGGTGTAGGTGGCCACGATCGAACCGTCGCGCTCGACCAGTGTCTGCACGTTCCAGCGGTGCCCGTTGTCATCGAGCAGCGCGTACCCGATGCAGAACCCGATCCCGAGGCGGCGCGCTTCGTCGAACAGTGGTTGCGTGGCCGGGTTTGGCATGACCCGCTCGTACCAGTGGTCGGCCTCGGAGATGTCATCGACGAACCAACGCGGGAAGAAGGTCGTCAACGCCAGTTCCGGGTAGACGACCAGCTCGACGCCGTGGTGTGCGGCCTGGTGCAGCAGCTCGATCATTCGCGTGACGACCTCGTCACGAGTGTGGCCGCGTTGCACCGGACCGAGCTGGGCAGCCCCCACGGTGAGACTTCGAGACACTGGCGCAACTCCCTCCGGCGTGCTGAACAAATCGTAAAGCTATCCGGATCAGCTGTGCGGCTGGCCGGATGGGTGAGCACAGGTCAGGACTGCGTCGAGCACCTCTTGCCCAGGGCAGCGAACTCGACCGCCTCATCGGGAGTCAGCTGGGGTCGATCGAAGAAGCCTTTCAGCTCTTCGTTGGTCTTGCCGGCGAAGAATGCGTCGACGACGCACTCGGCCGTCGTCTGGTCGAGCCCGCCGTCCTCCAACTGCTTCACGAGCGACTGGCGGGCCTCGTCGCGAGGTGCAGAACCACACGCGGCAAGTGCAACGACGACGAGGGCGGCGATTGATCGACGACGACTCATCAGCGCTTCAGGCCGTGCTCGATCACGTTGCGTGTGACCCTGGCGACCAATGGATCGCCGAGCCCGTACACCCAGTCAGTCGACCCGATGGTGACCACTTCGCCACCCTCGTTGCCATACGGACGACAGGTCAGCATCACGGCGTTGCCATACCTGGCTCGCGCCAGCGAGTCGGCATCGACGCGACCGTACAGACGCGAGGCGACGAACTCGAGATCGCCTTGGTCGTCGAGGGCGGCGATCGACGCGGGATATTCGCCCATCGCCAGGTTCGACGATGGCGTGAACGCGACCACCTCGACCTGTTCCGGAGTCCCGTCGCCTCCGACAGAGATCGGCAACTGATACTCGTCGAACCCCAAACGGCAACCGACGGTCTCGTACCCGACCACACCGTCAGCGGCGCCGAGCAGATCGCCATATCGCAGACCGGTGCCGGCGAACATCCAATGGTCGTTGCGGTACACGGTGAACGCTCCCGAGCCGCGGGGCGTGGCCGCACCGAAGCGGCTGTACAGCCCGTATGCAGATCCGGCGCCGAGCAGAGCAGTCTCGGGTCGGCCCACCAAGGGGTCGCTCCACATCCCCGCCATAGTTGCCTGCGCATCGGTTCCGACGACTGGATCGACCTCGTGCGCGGTGTACTTGTGACAGACCATCGCTCTGCCGTCGTCTTCCAGGCGAACCTGCCAGAACATGGTGTTGCCCGACAAAGTGACGTAGCTGCCGCCGGCGCGAACGTGTTCTTCGATCGCCGCGCGTTGGGGTGCCGACCAATATTCATCGTGGCCGACTCCCAATACGAGGTCGTAGCCGGCGACGACGTCGGGTGTGCGTTCGAGATCACTCGATACAGCGAAGTCGAATTCGAGACCCGCCTCCTGCTCGGCCCATTCGACAAAGCGACGTTCGTACGTGAACCACCCGGCCGAGCTCATGAAGCCGGGATAGCCGTTGGCGAATCGGTACTGCTGGTAGATCGTTCCGTCCACATCGGGCTCTTCGCCTCGGTACGTCGGCCGGGCCTTGCGGTCATCGCGCTCGGTCTGGGGTCGCATCAGCATGCCCCGGCCGAATGGTCGTGCGAACGAGACTCGCGAGCCACCGGTGTACAGGCTCTTGCCGCCCCAGTTGTTGTACGCGTTGTAGGTGTTGGTGGCCAGCACGAGCAACGCCCGAGCGCGTTGCTTGCCTGCGCGGACGACGAAGAACGCATGCCCGACGGCGCGCTCCGCTTGGGCGCCGCGGGCCGCGAGCGTGACGAGGTAGAAGCCGCTGCGCCACGCTTCGCCGACGGCAACCGTGACCGCAACCGGCCATCCGCAGCCATTGGAGTCTGCATCGGCTGGCACGTGTTGGTCGTGGCCGGGAAGATCGGTCGCGGACCAGACGAGCTCGCGACGCGCACCCCAACGATGGATCTCGATGTCGTAGCGATCGGTGCTGCAAGCCACGTGCAGATCCATCGTCGCGCCGGGTTCGGTGCTGAGCTGGCCGCAGTAGGCCTCGACCGCGTCGTAGCGGGTGATGTCATCGGTCATTGCCGATCACGGTAACGGCACCGGCTCGGCCCAGCTGCGCGCCGAGGTGACAGAATCATCCGGTGCCCTTGCATCCCCAGGCGGAATCGATGGTCGCGCTCATGGCCGCGTTGGGTGAGCCTCCGCTCGAAGAATGCACGCCGGCCGAGGCCCGCGAGATCCGGGCCAGACGGCAGCGGCCGTCGACGGAACCGATTCGCCATACGCTCGACCTCGATGCCAGTGGTGTTCCAGTCCGGCTCTACCGGCCGAGCGACCGCGACGATCTTGGCTTGCTCGTGTTCTTCCATGGTGGCGGTTGGGTGCTGGGCAATCTCGAGAGCCACGACAACTTGTGCAGGATCCTGGCCAACAGCAGCGGGCAGGCGGTGCTGAGCGTCGACTACCGGCTGGCGCCGGAACATCCGTTTCCGGCGCCGTTGGAGGATGCGATCACGGCGACTCGATGGGCCCACGCCAACGCCGAATCGCTCGGTTGCTCGCCTGATCGGCTGGCCGTCGGCGGTGACTCCGCCGGCGCAACCCTCGCCATCGTCGTCGGTCATCTGGCGCCGACACCACTGAGGTATCAGCTTTTGGTCTATCCGGCAACTGATCTCACGCGCAGCACCCCCAGCTTCGTCGAGAATGCGGCCGGCCCACAGTTGACCGCGGCAGGCATGGCCTGGTTCGTCGGGCACTACCTCGGCGGTGCGGCCAGCGAAACCGATCCGCGGGTCTCGCCCCATTTTGCGGCGGATGATGTCGTCGCCGCGTCGCCGCCGACCCTGCTCATCACCGCTGAATACGATCCTCTCCGCGACGAGGGCGATGCCTATGCGGCCAGGCTTGCCTCGCTCGGCGTGCCCACCAGCCACGTCCGCTTCAGTGGCATGTACCACGGCTTCTTCTCACTCGCCGACTTCCTCGACGATGCCATCGCCGCGAACCACATGGCCGGCGCTGCCGTTGGGCGGGCGCTCAGCCGCTGATCCGGGTTGCGACGACGACACCAATTCGAGCGCACGCATGAAGACGGCGTCGAGCATCGACTCAGTCAGCCGACCGGTGAAGGTGTTCTGCTGACTGGGATGGAAGGAGCACACGAGATGCAAGCCGTTGGGCGCAGCCACCTCGACTCTGTGGCCGAACTTCGGTCGTGGCCGAACGACGAACTCCGCGCATGCTGCCTCGTAGGCGAAGGCGCCGAGGCAAACGACCACCCTGAGATTGGTGAGGACGTCCAACTCGCGTTGCAGGTACTGATGGCAGTTCGAACGTTCGTCGGGCAGCGGCCTGTTGTCGGGCGGCGCGCACTTCACGACCGCGGTGACCCACGCGCCGGTCAGCGACAACCCATCGTCGGTCGACACCGACGTCGACTGGTTCGCCAGGCCCACCCGATGCATCGCTCGGAACAGGAATTCGCCCGAACGATCACCAGTGAACACCCGCCCTGTTCGGTTGGCTCCATGAGCGGCCGGGGCCAGACCCAGCACCAGCATCGAGGCATTGGGGTCGCCAAAGCCGGGCACACCGCGCCCCCAATAGACCTGGTCACGGAAGGCAGCACGCTTCTCGACGGCAACCTCTTCGCGCCAAGCCACCAGCCGCGAGCAGCGCCGGCATGAACTGACGTCGACGGCGAGACGAGGGAGCGAATCCACGGTTTGCACACTAAGTTGCATTGTCGAGATGGCGAGACCGAAGAGCGCACCCCCAGCGTCGACGTTGTTCCTACTAGTTCGTCATGGACTGACTCCGACCACCGGCAAGATCCTGCCCGGACGCGCCAACGGACTGCACCTCTCCGAGGCCGGCCTCAGACAAGCCGAGGCTGCCGCGGAGCGGATCGCCGCGCTGGGTCGGGTCGACGCCGTCTACTCCTCGCCGCTCGAACGAGCCCGGGAAACTGCTGCGCCGATCGCCAAGGCGCGCGATCTGAAAGTGCGCGTCGACAAGGGGCTGCTCGAATGCGACTTCGGGGAATGGACCGGCGCCGAGTTGAAGAAGCTGATGAAGCTGCCGGAGTGGTCGACAGTCCAGCGCGCTCCGTCCACGTTCCGCTTCCCGGGAGGCGAGAGCTTCACCGAGATGCAGGGCAGGATGGTCACGGCGATCGATCGCCTGCGCGCGGCTCACACCGGCGGGGTCGTTGTGTGCGTCTCCCACGCCGACACCATCAAGGCAGCCGTCGCACACGCAATGGGCACGCACATCGACCTCTTCCAACGCATAGTGATCAGCCCGTGCTCGATCACTGCGATTGCATATTCGGCCAGCGGTCCGGTTGTATTGACTGTCAACTCGTCCGGCGGTTCGCTTGCGGAGCTGAGACCGTCATGAGGAACTGATGGGCGTGTTCTACGAGTTCGACGAAGTCGATGCATTCACCGTCGGTGCGGTCGGCCAACCCGGCCAACGCACCTTCCTGCTGCAGGCGCGACGCGGCACGACGCGCGTCACTGTGAAGTGCGAGAAGCAACAAGCCGCTGCCATCGCCGACTACCTGCGCAAGGTGATGAGCGATCTCCCTTTGCCGACGGATCAGCCGCTGCCGGCAGCGATGGAGCTGGCGGAGCCGACCGAGCCGGCGTTTATACTCGGGCCGATCGGACTTGGCTACGACCGCGACAACGATCGCGTTCTTGTGCAGCTCGAAGAAGTGGTGCCCACCGACGACGAGGGCGAGCCTGATCCAGACGCCGTCGATGATCGCGGTCATGTTCGCGTCTTCCTGACCCGCGGACAGGCCGCAGCGCTGTGCAGCCACACCGATTCGATCGTCGCTGCCGGCCGACCTGCGTGTCAGTGGTGCGGCAACCCGATCGATCCGGATGGCCATGCATGCCCGCGGATGAACTGATCGAGCGCGCTCACCAACTGCACGTTCTTTCGTGCGGCGAAGTCGAGGTCGAGGGACGCATGCCGTGGAGCAGCAATGCCACGTTCCTCGTCAACGTCACGTGCGGCGATGTGCACGCCCAGGCGATCTACAAGCCGCTTCGCGGTGAACGACCCTTGTGGGATTTTGAACCAGGGTTGCATCGCCGCGAAGTCGCCGCCTACCACCTCAGCGAGGCGCTGGGCTTCGATCTGGTCCCGCCCACGGTGCTCCGCGACGGTCCGTTCGGCGAAGGCTCGATGCAGTGGTTCGTCAACGTCGATCATCGTCAGCACTACTTCACGATCCACGAAGAACGACAGGATCTGTACGACAAGTTGCGCGAGGTTGCCGTGTTCGATCTCCTCGCCAACAACACCGATCGGAAGAGTGGGCATGTCCTGATCGATGGCGACGACCACATCTGGGGAATCGACCATGGCTTGTGCTTTGCCGCCGATTTCAAGTTGCGCACGGTCGTGTGGGAGTTCGGCGGCGAGCAGATCGGTGCCGACCTCATCAAGGTGGTCAGGCCACTGACCCTCGCAATCCCCCTCGAGGTCGCCACGCTCTTGGACCACGAGGAAGTTGCCGCGTTGCAAGAGCGCGCTCAATGGGTCACGACCAATCCCGTGTTCCCGGTCGACCAGTCGGGCCGTCGCTATCCGTGGCCCATCGTCTGAGTGGTCCATTGAGCGAGATCGACGACCTCGTCCACCGCGCCGACCTCGACGGGCTGGTGAGGTTGGTCGACAAGATCTGCGCCGCAGAGGATTGGTCGTCGCTGCTCGAGTTGCGCAACCGCTGCCGTTCGGCGACCACGACTGGAAGACAGCTCTGGCCGGCCGCGACCCTTGCCGAGTATCGGCTCGCGCTGTGGGCAACTGCTGAATGGGCAACCGAGGTACTCGACGAAGACAGCGGCAGGTTCACGATCGGGCCGCTGACCGAGGTCGTCGCCCAAAACCACGGGTTCGCCGATCTCCGGGCCGCCCTGCCGGATGGCCCGCGAGTCGGCTTCATCGCCCATGAGTGCGCGCTGCGCGGCCAATCGATACCCGGCGAAGTTCCCAACCCGCTCGAGATCCCGTTTTCGTTGCAACCCTGGGAGCCTCGATACTCACTCGCCGAATACAGCGATGAGGGAGTGGATGCGCCGGCACCAGCGTTGCCCGAGTCGTCGGCGTTCACGACGATGCCCGAAGCAGCGACCGCGGATGTCATCGACGATCCGGACGTCACGCTGGCTGTCCGGCAACTGATCGAACCGTGGGTCACGTCATCGAATGGACGCGCCGAAATCGTCGCCGTAGAGGGCGATGCAGCATCGGCTGTTGCCGCGCTCGGTGTCACCGGCGGAAGGCTCGCACCGATCGATGCGTCGTCGGCCATTGCCTGGCTGGCATGGGCCGGTAGCAGCGGAGGCGCGCACGGTCGGCGGCGTGGCGCTGCGATCGGGCGCTTCGGCGCGTGGTGGACCCTCGCCGCCCTGGCCGACCTCGCCGACGTGTGGCCCGTCGACCCGGACCGGATCGGTGAAGCACTCTCGTCACTCAAGTGGTTCTGGTGGGATGCCGACGAGCCCCATCTCGGCTGGGAATTGCAACTCGCCGTCGCCGATCCGCACGAGGGTTATGCCTGGGCGATCAGCGCCCACGACGCCTCCTAACGCGGTCCGAGCATGCGCAACGACGCGATTGTTACTTGCGGGCTTGGAGTGCCTCGATGAGCTTGGGGAGGACCTTGTGGACGTCGCCGACGATACCGAGATCGGCGATACCGAAGATCGGCGCTTCCTTGTCCTTGTTGATGGCGATGATGTTCTTGGCGCCCTTCATACCGACCATGTGCTGAGTAGCGCCGGAGATGCCGCAAGCGATGTACACGCCGGGCTTGACGACCTTGCCCGTCTGGCCGACCTGGTAGCTGTAGGGCACCCAGCCGGCGTCGACGATGGCACGTGAGGCTCCGGGCGCGCCCTTCAGCAGTTTGGCCAGCTGTTCGATCATCTCGTACTTCGCCGCCTCGCCCAGCCCCCGGCCGCCCGACACGACGATATTCGCCTCGTCGAGCTTGGGCCCGCTGGACTCCTCGACGTGTACAGAGACGACCGTGGCCGCTCCCTCAGCACCGAGGTCGGGTACAGGCGCAGCTACGACTTCGGGTGCAGGACCGCCGGCCGGCTCTGCGACGAAGCTCTTCGGGCGGAACGCAGCGAGATGCGGACCGGAGTTGGTGAAGGTCGTCGTGACGAGCACGTTGCCGCCGAACGCGGGCGTGGTGACAGCGACATCGGAGTCGTCGGCAGTGATGTCGACGTTGTTGGTGAGGACCGTTCTGTCGAGCTTGACCGACAGGCGCGCCATCACGTCGCGCCCCTCGTAGTTCTGCGGGAACATGATCAGATCGGGCGAGTCGCCGCCGTCGATCACGGCCTTCATCGCCGCGGACACGGCGACTCCGGGAAGCTTCCCGCCGAGGTCGCCGGTTGCGTAGACCTTCGTCGCGCCGTGCTCGCCCAGCGCAGCGGCGATGGCAGTTGCGTCGCCGCCGACGAACGCTGTGGTGGTGCCGAGCGAACGTGCTTTTGTCAACAGCTCGAGTGTGCCGGTTGTCGGAGCACCATTCGATTCCTGTGCGAATACCCAGATGTTCATGGTGCTCCTCAGATGACCTTCAGGTTCTCGAGGAACGCGACGATCTTCGCGTAGCCCTCTCCATCGTCTTCGATGATCTCGCCGGCCTTGCGAGCCTCTGCCTTGGTGACGTTTGAGATCGTCTGGCCCGCGCCCGCCCAGCCGATGGGCGTGATCCCGAGATCGGCGGCGGTGACCGTCTCGACCGGCTTCGACTTCGCGGCCATGATCCCCTTGAAGCTCGGGTACCGCGGCTCCACGACACCCGCGGTGACGCTGATGACGGCCGGTAACGGGCACGTCACCTCGGCGTACCCTTCCTCCGTCTGGCGATTGACCTTCAGGGTTCCGCCTTCGGCCTCGACGTGCTTGGCGAAGGTGACCGATGGGAGGCCGAGGATCTCGGCCATCTGCTCGGGCACGGTGCCGGTGTAGCCATCGCTGGATTCGGTTGCGGCGATGATCAGATCTGCCCCACCAAGACGACCGATCGCTGCTGCCAGCACCTTTGCGGTGGTCAGCGCATCACTGCCCAGCAGCCCCGGGTCGCTGATCAGGATCCCCTTTGCAGCACCCATGGCCAACGCCGTGCGCAGACCACTGACCTCGTTGTTGGGCGCCATCGACACGAGGCTTACTTCGCCCTCGCCGGCGTTGGCGACGAGTTGCAGAGCCATCTCCACGCCGTAGCTGTCGGACTCGTCGAGGATCAGCTTGCCCTCGCGCTTCAAGGTGTTGGTCGAGCTGTTCAACTCGCCCGGCATCGCCGGGTCGGGGATCTGTTTCACGCATACGATCACGTTCATGGGGCACCATTGTTACCGCGTAGTAGGCCCGAGGCCCAACTACGACCACGTCCGGTATCGTTCGCGGTCTTGCGCATCCTGATGGTTGTCAATGCATTTGCCTCGTCCGTCACGGCGCGCAACACCGTCGTCGTTCACCGCGCACTCTCCCAGGGGAACGAGGTCGAGATCGTCGAGACCAATCGTCGCGGCCACGCCATTCGTTTCGCCCAGGACGCGGCGCGCCGCGGTGTTGACATCGTGGTCGGCTTCGGCGGCGACGGCACGCTCAACGAGGTAGCCACCGGCGTCGCCGGCACCGACACGGCAATTGGCATCCTGCCCGGAGGCAGCACCAACGTGTTCGCGCGCACCCTCGGAATGCCGAACGATCCAGTGGCCGCGGTGCAATTGCTGGCCAACGGGATCGCAGTGCGCGACATCAGGCCCTTCGGGCTCGGACATGTCAATGGTCGCTACTTCTGCTTCCACACGGGAATCGGTTACGACGCTGCGGTGGTGCGCGAGGTCGAACGAAGGGCGGCGATGAAACGATGGCTGGGTCACCCGCTGTTCATCTACGCATCACTGCGTACGTGGATGAGCAAGTACGACCGCTCCGAGCCCCACTTCCAGCTCTGCACGTCGGCTGTGCCCACGCCTGTCGACGGCTACTTCACGATCGTGCTCAACACCAACCCCTACACGTATCTCGGCAACCGGCCGCTCGACCTCAGTCCGGCCGCGACCTTGGATCGTGGTCTCGTGGCGATCACGTTCAAGACGTTGAAAGTCGGTGCAATCCTGGGCGCCCTCGGTGGAGCGTTGCGCGGCGGTGGCATCAAACCGTCTGACGCCGTCGATGTGCAGACGGATCTCTCGTGCCTCAGCGTCACGTCGGCCCGGCCCTTCCCGTTCCAACTCGACGGCGACTATCTCGGCGAGACCTTGGAGCTGCGCTTCGAGCACCGTCCGAACGCGGTGAAGCTCGTCTATCCGTCGCCGTCGGGTGCGTGAATCGGAGCACGGTCACACCGGGCCACCACTTCGATGGCCACGTCGGGGACGTTGGTGCAGATCCCGTCGATTCCCCACTCGATCAGCTCGGCCATTCGTGCCGGGTCGTCGCACGTCCACGTGTTGACGAGGATTCCGGCGCCATGGCACACGTCGACGTGCGATCGACGCAACGTGTCCACCCACGGGTGCAGGGCGGCGTGACCGCGGCTGACGATCGTGGCGATCACGTCGTCGGGCACGCCGCCGACCAACCATGCCGTGCGGATGCCCGGAGCCAGAGACCTGCATCGGTCGATCGTCTCGATGCGGAACGACGACACCAGCCAACGGTCGTCCTGTCCACGCTGCGACAGCGCCGCCACGGTCTGGTCGGCAATCGAGTCACTTGGATCGTAGTCGGGCTCGCGCGGATCGTTCTTGATCTCGACGTTGACCCACATGCCCCCACAGGCATCCAGCGCGGTCTGCAGATCGGGGATGTGCGCCGGGAGATCGGCGG
>JANMMQ010000535.1:0-5811 GCA_031373465.1 Ilumatobacteraceae bacterium
GTACGCGTTCCGCGATCGTCGTGCCAAGAAGGGCGAGTTCCGTCGTCTGTGGATCCAGCGGATCAACGCAGCGTGCCGGCTGAACGACATCAGCTACAGCCGGTTCATCGCCGGTCTCAACGCGGCTGAGATCGAGGTCGATCGCAAGGTCCTGGCCGATCTGGCCATCACCGATCCCGGCGCGTTCACCGCATTGGTCGACGCAGCCAAGGCCGCTCTCTGAGCGAACAACTGACCTTCTCGAACCCGAAGGTTCAACGACTGCGGCGCCTCCTGGGGCGCCGCAGTTCTCGTTACGAGGAAGGTGTGTTCGTCGTAGAAGGCATGGGCCTGCTGCGCCAAGCGGTCGACGCCGGCTGGAAGGTCGAGGGCTGCTACGTCTCGCCCGGGACGATCGTCGATCTCGACGTCAATCGGCACGAGTTGGCTCCGAATGTGATGGAGCGAGTCGCCTCGACGGAATCTCCGCAGCCGGTGCTCGCTGTCGTATCGATGCGCGCAACGGCGCTGGCGAACGAGGCGACGTTCGTGATCGCGGCCGATCAGCTCGCGGATCCCGGCAATGCCGGCACGATCATTCGATCCGCCGAGGCTGCCGGCGCGCACGGCGTGATCATGACGCCGGGGTCGGTCGATCCGTACAACCCCAAGGTCGTCAGGGCCAGCGCGGGCTCCATCTTCCGGATACCCGTTGTCGAGGCGACGCTCGAGTCGTTGACGAACTTTCGCCGGCTCGGCGCCTCATCGCATCGCGGCGATGTGTACACGGATCCGGTGTACCACGGTCGGGTTGCCATCGTGGTGGGCAACGAAGCGCATGGGCTCGCCGACGACGCGGCGATCGACCAATGGATCACGATTCCTCATGCGGGCCCAGCAGAGAGCCTCAACGTCGCGATGGCTGCGACGGTGTTGCTATTCGAGGTGGCTCGTCAGCGAAGCACTGTCTAAGATGAGCCGATGGTCGATCGGCGATTTCGGTGCCCCCGGGCGTTGCTCGGGGTTGCGCGCTGACTCGCTGACGTCTCGCCGCCTCATCGCTCGGGGGTTTTGGGTGCCCAATGTCGTGTGATGATGTGAGGAGATTCGAGAGATGATCGAAGAGGTGAAGCGGGCGTGGAAGGAAGCGTTGGCACGAGTCGACGCGGCTGAGACCGCGGAGGATGTGCGCGCGCTCGAGGTGGGGCTGCTGGGTAAGCGCGGTCCCTTTGCCACGTTCAAGACAAACCTCGGCGGTCTGGCCTCGGTCGACGAGAAGCGCGCCGCCGGGCAGGCGGTCAACGAAGCGACGGCCGCCGTGGTCGACAGGCTCAATCGCCGCAGGCGCGAGCTCGCAGCCGCCGAGCGAACGGTCCAACTCGCTGCCGAGCGGCTGGACCTGACCGAGGTCATGTCCAGCCCGCACAGAGGCCACGCCCATGTCGTCACGCAAGCGGTGGAGCGATTGGAGGACGTGTTCATCGGCCTCGGATTTCAGGTGGCCGAGGGCCCCGACGTCGAGACCGACTGGTACAACTTCGAGGCTCTCAACCTTCCGCCCGATCATCCGGCGCGCAGCATGCACGACACCTTCTACGTCGAGCACGGTGAACCTGGGTCCACAGTGCTGCGCACGCACACATCGCCTGTGCAGATCCGCGTCATGCAGACCCTTCCGCCACCGATCTACATGATCATGCCCGGTCGCGTGTTCCGCAACGAGACGACCGACGCGACGCACCTCGCTGTCTTCCATCAACTCGAAGGTCTTGTGATCGACAGCGGCATCACCCTTGCCGACCTTGCAGGCACGATCGACGCCTTCACGAAGGCGTTCTTCGGCGCAGATTTCGGTTCGCGCCTTCGGCCGAGCTACTTCCCGTTCACCGAGCCGTCGGCCGAGTTCGACATCCAGACTCCGTCGGGTGAATGGCTGGAGCTGGGTGGGTGCGGCATGGTGCACCCCAACGTGCTGCGGGCCGGTGGGCTCGATCCAGAAGAGTGGAGCGGCTTCGCGTTCGGCTTCGGTATCGATCGCATGGCCAAAGAGCGCCATGCGATCGGTGACATGCGCGAGATGTACATCAACGACCTTCGTTTCGTCGAGCAGTTCTGAGGGTGGGTCACTGATGAAGATCGTGCATTCATGGCTCAAAGAACTGGTCCCGGTCGGGGACGACATCGAACGGATTGCCGACACCATGACCGACCTCGGCATGGCCGTCGAGGAGATCGTTCATGTCGGCGGCGCCGTGGAAGGTGTCATCACCGCACGCGTCGTGCGAACCGAGCGGCACCCGGACGCGGCCAAGGTGCACCGCGTGTACGTGGAAGCCGGCGACGGCCGCGAGCGGCATGTGTGGTGCGGCGCGTTCAACATGAGTGCTGGCGACATCGTGCCGCTCGCAACGCCGGGTACGGCAATGCCCGACGGACGGGTGATCGAGCCGAAGCCGATCCTGGGCATCCAGAGCGATGGCATGTTGTGCTCCGCCAGCGAGTTGGGCCTTGGTGACGATCATTCCGGCATCGTCATCCTGCCTCCTCACACCCCGCTCGGTAAGCCCTACGGCGAGGCGCTGGGCCTCTCTCCGGAGACCGTCTACGACCTCGACGTGACGCGCAACCTGCCCGACTGCTTCGGCTACCTCGGCGTCGCTCGTCAGGTGGCCGCTCGCCTCGGCCTCCCGCTGACACCTCCGACTGCCATGGTCACGCCGACCCAAGGCGCCCCTGCACGACAGGCAACGGTCGAGCTGGTCGATGGCGATCGGTGCGCACGATTCACCAGCACCGTGATCAGCGGGATCACCGTTGGCCCATCGCCCGACTGGATGGCTCATCGCCTCGCTGCGGCGGGCATGCGCTCGATCAACAACGTCGTCGACGTCAGCAACTACGTCATGCTCGAGCTCAATCAGCCGAACCACGCCTATGATCTCGACGCGTTGGGCGGCGGCGGCTTCCGCGTGCGCCGTGCCGTTGAAGGCGAAACGCTCGTGACGCTCGACGGAATCGAACGAGCGCTCACCACAGATGATCTGTTGATCTGCGACGCAACTGACAAACCGATCGGCGTCGGCGGGATCATGGGTGGGCTCGACAGCGAGGTCAGCGACACGACCTCGATGATCGCGCTCGAGATCGCCTGGTTCGAGCCGATCGGCATCGCCAAGAGCGCGAGCCGTCTCGGGCTGCGCAGCGAGGCCTCGTTTCGGTTCGATCGGGGTGTCGATCCGTATGGGATGCCAATGGCGATCGCCAGATTCGTCGAGCTGCTGAGGCTGACATGCCCCGACCTCGTCGTGCACGACGGGATGGTCGATGCTCGCTCGCAGGACCTGCCGGTGCCACCGGTGATCGAGGTGCGTGTCGCCAAGGTCAACGCTCTCCTCGGCACCTCGCTGTCGAGCGAGCAGATCAGCGGATTGATCGCTGGTCTCGGCTTTGCTTCGAAGGGAAGCGACCCGCTGAGTGTCAGTGCTCCTTCGTGGCGGCCCGACTGCACGGCAGAGGTCGACATCATCGAGGAGGTTGCCCGCCAGTACGGGTACAGCAAGGTCGGCAAGACGGTGCCGAAGTCGGCCATGCACGGTCGTCTGTCGCCCATTCAGGTCCGGCGCCGGAGCTTGCGCGAGGTCTTGCTGGGTCTCGGGATCAATGAGGCGATGCCGAATCCGTTCCTGGCCGACGACGACCTTGTCCGCGCCGGCCTCGGCGGCGCTTCGGTGCGGATCGTCAACTCACTGGTAGCCGAGGAGAGTGTGCTTCGCACCACGCTGCGCCCCGGGTTGTTGAAGGCGGTGGCGTTCAACGAATCACATCGCCGGTTCGGGGTCAGCCTGTTCGAGATCGGCCACGCCTATCCGCCCGGCGAGGGTGAGCTGCCCGACGAGTTCGAGGAGCTCGCAGTCGTGCTCGCCGGTCGCGACGCCATGAGGGCGATGGAGGTGTGGCGCGAAGTCGCCGCCGCCATGGGCTTCGGTGCACGCGTCGACCAGTCGAAGCCGCCGGCAGGCCTGCACCCGACCCGTTCGGCGACGCTCTCGCTAGGACGTGATGCGATCGGCGCGGTGGGCGAGGTCCATCCCGACGTACTCGACGGATATGGACTCGAGGAACGCGTTGCAGTGCTGGAGCTCAACCTGTCGGTGTTGCTGGCGAACGAGACCAGGGTGCCGATGTGGAAGCCGACCAGCCGGTTCCCGTCCAGTGACCTCGACCTCGCGTTTGCAACACCCGATTCGGTCACAGCGGAGAAGGCCGAGAAGGCCATCAAGCAGGCGGCCGGTTCGTTGTTGGTCGACCTCGCCCTGTTCGACGTCTACCGCGGCGCGGGAGTCCCGGCCGACAGTCGCAGCCTTGCCTACCGGCTCCGGCTGCAGGCGATGGATCGCACGCTGAGCGATGCCGAGTTGACCGACGTGCGCAACAAGGTCGTCGCCGGTGTCGCCAAGCTCGGTGCAACCTTGCGCGGTTGACCCATGGCTAGCCTCGACGAAGTTGCCTGAATCGCTCTGGCCCTGCCGGAGGTGACCGAAGGTCAGCGGTTCGGATCGAGTGGGAGAGGCCGTTCAGCAATATCGCACGTGGTTCGTGGCCGGCAAGGAGGCTGACATTCGCCGCTTCGGCGATGTGACACCGCCGCAAGGTCCGATCCTGGCGGTCAGCGTAGAAGACCTTGGCGAGAAAGAGGCCGTGCTTGCCGCCAATCCCAAAGCCTTCTTCACGATCGCACACTTCGACGGGTATCCGGCGTTCCTGCTCGAGTTGAGAGTGGTCGGGAAAACGGCACTCCGCGAGGCATTGGTCGACGGGTGGCTGGCGTGCGCTCCGTCCAAGCTCGCTGATGCGTACGTCGAGAACGAACGCCGCCCGCGTCGCTAGTTCATCGAGAGGTCATCAGGCGCGTTGGCCAACCATGCAACGCGCCCGCGCTGACGGCGCAACACCAGTCGCCAGAGATCCTCGGGATCGTTGTGGAAGACATCGTCGCGCTGAGCGTCGAAGACCATCCATGCGCCGGCGGCGAGTTCGGTGTCGAGCTGGCCGCTGGCCCAACCGGCGTACCCGCGGAACAATCGCACACGCCCGACTTCGTCGGCCACATCGATCGGGTCGCGTGCAAGATCGACACTGCCGAGATCACCCAGGATCGGGCTCCAGGCATCCTCGCGAGGGCCGCTCAACTCGGCGATCGCGATCAGAGCATCGAACTGCACAGGGCCACCGTTGAAGACCACTGCGGGCGGCGCCGAGAGGTCCATCCACTGGTCGAGGCCGTCGATGATCGTCTCCTCGGTGGGATGATTCAAGACCACCCCAACAGCGCCCTCGACGCTGTGTTCCATCATGTAGACCACAGACCGGTCGAAGTTCGGGTCGTCGAGCGGCGGCGTCGCCAGCAGCAACATGCCCCTGGTAGTCGCATAGATGGAATGCACCCGACCATTCTGGCGTTGAAGTACCCTTGAACGGTTCGCCCCCTGATCCGTCAAGGAGAACAAGCCTCTCATGTTCAAGAAGTTTCTTGGTGGTGCCGCGGTCGTCGCGGGTGTGCTGGTCGCTGCGGTAGTCGGTTTCCAACTGCTGCACTCGCCTTTCACGACCGTGACGAAAGACCATTCCCCTCCGCCGGTTCTTGTCGAACTCCGCGATCTCTCCGATTTTCACGCCGCTCAGGCCCAGTTCGAGGTGACCCTCGACCTGGAGAAGGACGTCAAGTACGTCCCCAGCGCCATTGCCGGCGAGCGGGTCCAGTTCGTTGGCATCGGCACAGTCGATGCCGTGGTCGATTTCGGCTCGATCGGGGCCGGTGCTGTGAAGATGAGC
>JANMMQ010000539.1:0-8379 GCA_031373465.1 Ilumatobacteraceae bacterium
CAACTGGCACCTGAGCTCGTGCCGTCGCAATACAAGCAACAAAAAGTTGGGCCGCCTTCGCGACTACGAGTTCGACGAGTTGAAGATCGACCGCAGTTTCGTGGGTGATCTCGACGCCGGCGATCCAACCCTTGTCGCCACCCAGATCGCGATGGCGCACGGGCTCGGGCTCGGGGTTGTCGCCGAGGGAGTCGAGACCGAGGCCCAGCTCGACTATCTACGGAATGCCTTCTGCGGCCAGGTCCAGGGGTACTTCATTGCCCGCCCGCTCCCGGCGCTCGAGATCCGCGCCCTCCTTGCCGGGCCCGGTGAATGGATCCGGGAAGGTGAGGCGGACCCCCGCACAGAACCGCTGTTTGCAACGCCAATCTGATGAGTGAGGTATCGGCGGCAGTGACCTGCGAACGCGGGATCTAGAGGTTCGTGTCCGAAGCCTTCGCCCGCTGAAGGACGATGTCGATTTGGGGGTGAGGTCCCGTTCGTCGAAAGGCGAGCCGGCCTGGCAATGCCTCGACAAGACGTCGCGCCAATGGGATGCCCAGCCCGTGTGAGGACTTACCGTCGGTCGACGATTCAGCGGCGTCAGAAGGCGGTACGCCCTCGGCAAACCCGGGGCCCTCGTCGGCGACGCTGATCGTCACGGTTTCCGACGCGACACTGTGATCGACGCGAACCGCTCCCCGCCCGTGGGCCAGAGCGTTGTCTAGCAACACGTCGATCGCGTGGCGGAGCATGACTCCATTTCCCTTCACCGTTGGCACCTTTCCCGTGTCGGCGACGATCAGCGGCCGGCCAAGCTGTGCAAGCGGACCATGCCAGGTGGCCTCGACTTCGTTGAGCAGCTCGGAGATCATAATCGTCCCCACGTCGGCGCGCGCGGTCCGGGCGATGTCGAGAAGTTCGTCGATCGTGCGCTCGAAACGGTCGATGTCGTCGAGCGATTCACGCAGCACGTCGGCGCGGTCTGGCCGCGGGAGCTGGAGCTCGGTCTCGATCGCTGCTCGTAGACCGGCGAGCGGGGTCCGGAGTTGGTGCGACGCGTCGGTGCTGAACGAGCGCTCTCTCGTTACAAGGTCGTCGAGTCGTTTCGCGGTCGCGGTCATGGCCAGCGCAGCCTGGTCGAGCTCGGGGACGTTGCTGCGCGGCACCGCAAGTGTGAAGTCGCCATTGCCGAGTTGCACCGCGGCGTCGCGAAGACGGCGAACGGGTCGGGCAAGACGTCCGGCCACGACATATCCGATTGCAGCACCGATGAGGACAACGCCGACGGCGAGCGCAGCGAGAAACAGGACGATTCGCTGGGTCCGGGCGTCACTTGCAGCCGTCGACTGCTCGGCACGGATGGCCCCGATGATCTGTTCGTCCGCCGACAACGGCACGGCGACGATCCTGGTGGTGTCGGTCTCGGTGTCGGTCACCTGGTTGGCAAGTGCACCACGGGTCGCGTTGTCGGCTGTCGCCGGCCCAGTCCCGCTGACAAGTCGTCCGCTGCGATCGTAGAGCGCCATCGAGATCCCGTCAGTGCTCGGCAGTTCGGCCGGATCGTTGCTCGTCGCAAAGTCTCGGGAAACATCACGCGTCGCGAGCACGGTCTGGCGCTCGACACGAAGCGTGGCGGCTTCGTCGACGAATCGTTCGACGACGATGGCTAGCGGTACACCGAACATGACGATCGCGAGAGTTGCGATCGACAGGATCGCGATCAGGATGCGCCGTCTCACGGGAGCTCGTACCGGTAACCGATGCCGCGCAACGTGGTGATCCGGCTCTCGGCGTCGTGGTTGTCGATCTTGCGGCGCAGCGCGGCGATGTGAAAGTCGAGTGTCTTGGTCGATCCAAACCAGTTCTCGTCCCAGACGTCCGCCATCAACGTCTCGCGGGTGACCGCGCGTCCGGCGTCGGCAAGAAGTCGGGCGAGAAGGTCGAACTCCTTTGGCCGCAGGATGAGCTCGGTACCGGCGATCCATGTCCGCCGAGCGGCGATGTCCACTGTCAGGTCTCCGAACACGCTTCCTACATCGGAGCGCGTCTCGGTGCGGCGTAGCTGGGCGCGGATCCGCGCCAGAAGCTCGGCAAGCTTGAACGGCTTGGTGATGTAGTCAACGGCACCGGCATCAAGACCGACCACGATGTCGAGCTCCTCGTCGCGGGCGGTCACCATGATGATCTCGATGCTGGGATCGACTCCGTGGACTCGCCGGCACACATCGAGTCCGTCCATGTCGGGCAGCCCGAGGTCGAGCAGCACGAGATCCGGCCGGTCACGCGCTGTCGCTGCGATCGCGCCACGCCCCGTTGTCTCCCAGCTGCTTGCGTAGCCGTTGCCGTCGAGCGCGCGAAGCAGCGTTGAACCG
Source organism: Ilumatobacteraceae bacterium (assembly GCA_031373465.1). Taxonomy (GTDB): domain Bacteria; phylum Actinomycetota; class Acidimicrobiia; order Acidimicrobiales; family Ilumatobacteraceae; genus JAENVT01. Next base: position 2,355 of record JANMMQ010000539.1, read on the forward strand.
ATTCTCTCGTCGTCTTCGACGATCAGGATCCGTTCGCCACTCACGCCGCCCCACGGTACGGCAACTTGGCGAATCCTCGAATACGGCCGTTCAGTTCTGGCCGATTGCTCACCTTCCTCGGGCCGTCCGCTGGCCGACACCTCCGTACCGTCGAGCGCGTGAACTACGAGGCGAAACAGGAGCGGATCATGCGTAAAATCGCAACGGCAACGGGAATCGGCGTGGCCCTGGCAGTTCTGGCAGTCGGGTGCAGCAGCTCGGGCTCGTCCTCGTCCTCTTCGCCATCCACGCTGAGCACCGGTAGCACAGCCATTCAGCCGACCACTCCGTCGAGTCCTTCGGGGTCATCAGGCTCCTCGCTTCCGGGAACGACCGCCACCGTGCCGCCGACCTCTCCAGCTGCGACCGTTCCGACGACGGTTCCGGGTGCGGTCGACCCCAACGCTCCCGAGCTCGTCGAGCCGGGTGACATCCCGGACAACCAGGTCTTCATCCCGTTCGCATCTGCCGACGGAACGTACTCGGTCAAGGTGCCGGAGGGTTGGGCACGCACCGAAGCCGGAGGCATCGTCAACTTCACCGACAAGTACAACTCCATTGCGCTCCAGTCGTCTACCGCGGCCACGGCGCCGACCGTCGACTCCGTGAAGGCCAGTGGCTTGGCCGACGTTTCGTCGGATCCGACGTTCACGTTGATCGACGTGCAGCCGGTGACACGCAAGGCTGGAACGGGTGTGCTGGCCACGTACGAGCTCGGCAGCCCGCCCAATCCCGTGACCGGGAAGAAAGCTCTGCTCGCGGTCGAGCGCTATGTGTTCTTCAACAGCGGGACCGTCGTCACGATGACGTTGTCCGGCGCAAAGGGAGCCGACAACGTCGACCCGTGGAGGATCGTCAGCGACTCCCTGGCGTGGACGTGAACGCCGGCACGATCGCCCATGGGGCATCGAACAATGCCGGGCCTGTCGTGGAGGCTGTCGACCTCTATCGGTTCTTCCATGCCGGCGAGGACGAGACCCTCGCGCTGCGGGGTGTTTCGCTGCGGCTGTATCCCGGCGAAGTGGTGGCGGCGACGGGCCCCTCGGGATCCGGAAAGTCGACGCTGCTCGCCTGCCTGGCGGGCCTCGATGAACCTGACGGTGGAAGTGTGCGCATCGACGGCGAGATGATGTCACGCCGCCCCGAGGCTGAACGGGCCGCGCTGCGGGCCCGCAAAGTGGGGATGCTCTTCCAATCGAGCAACCTGCTGGATCATCTCAGCGTCGCCCAGAACGTCGAGCTGGTTCAACGTCTCGCCGGTAGACCCGATCGTGATCGCGTCGCATTGTTGCTCGCCGAGGTGGACCTTCGCGATCACGCGACCGCATCGCCGACGACGTTGTCCGGCGGTGAGGCAGCGAGGGCCGGTCTGGCCGTGGCGTCGGCGAATGATCCTGTCGTCGTTCTCGCCGATGAGCCGACCGGAGAGCTCGACCAGACCAGCGCCGAGCGGATCATGGACCTGCTGCGCAAACGTGCGAACGCCGGTGCAGCGGTGTTGCTCGTCACCCACAACCCACGCATCGCGGCTATGGCCGATCGCGAGATCAGCTTGCTCGACGGACGGATCGTCGCGTGAGCACCGATCTGGTCGTGCATGCTGTCGAAGTCGCTCGAACATTCGGTAGCGGACGAAGCGCCGTCGTGGCAGTTCACGGTGTGTCATGCGAGGTGCGCCCTCATGATCTCATCGCCCTGACAGGCCCGTCGGGATCAGGCAAGACGACGTTGCTCCACCTGCTGGCAGGTCTCGATGTACCCACCACGGGAACGATCGAGTGGCCCTCGATCGGTTCGCGCGCCGATTTGCGCCCGGGTCCGATCGCGATCGTGTTCCAAGCACCCAGCCTCCTGCCTCCTCTCGATGTCGTGGAGAACGTGGCTCTGCCGCTGCTCCTCGAGGGCGTCGACCGTGGGTCTGCCCGAGAGGCAGCGTTGGCGGCGCTGCACCGGCTCGGTCTCGAATCGATCGCGGCGAAGCTGCCCGAGGAACTGTCAGGGGGCCAAGCACAGCGAGTCGCAGTCGCCAGGGTGCTGGCCGGCCGACCACAGCTGATTCTTGCGGATGAGCCGACCGGTCAACTCGACCATGCCAGTGGTGGCGTCGTGATGGACGCTCTCATCGCAACCGCGATCCAGATCGGCGCCGCACTGATCGTCAACACGCACGACACTGCGGTCGCCGACCGCCTGACGCGTCGGTGGTCGATGCAAGGCGGCCGACTCCGGGAGAGGGTGACAGCGAAGGTGACAGCGCCATGCTGAACGTCCACCCCGTCCGGACCAGCCGCCTGTACGTCTCCTGGTTCGCCGGCCTCGTCCGATGTCGTTCCGGCCGCCTCGCTGCCACTGCCATCGGCATTGCGCTCGCGGTCGGTCTGCTCGCGTCGCTCGGCTCGTTCCTGTCCGCATCCAAGGCGACCATGACGCAGCGCGCGATCGAGACCGTTGCGGTCGACTGGCAGGTCGAAGCGCAGCCGGGCGCTGATCCCGCAACGTTCACGGACACCGTCACCACGACGCCACAGATCGTCGCGTCGGAGAGTGTTCGCTTCGCAACGACAACGGGCTTCGAATCGAACAGGAACGGCACCACTCAGACCACGGGGCCAGGCCAGGTCGTCGGGATCAGCGACAAGTACCGCTCGACGTTTCCTGGACAGTTTCGTGACCTGACCGGCTCCAGCAGCGGCGTCTTGCTGTTCCAGCAAACGGCTGCAAATCTGGCCGCACAACCCGGTGACACGATCTCGATCGGCCGCGCCGGCCTCGATCCGGTCACCGTCAAGGTCGACGGAATCGTCGACATACCTCAAGCAGACTCGCTCTTCCAACCCGTCGGCGCGCCGATCGGCGCGCAGCCACAGGCACCCCCTGACAACGTGCTCATCGTTCCGGACACGTTGTGGCACACGTTGTTCGATCTACTGTCCTCGGCGCGCCCTGATCTGACCAAGCTGCAGATCCACGCCCACCTCGACCATCAGCTGCCGAACGACCCGTCTTCTGCATACAGCAACGTCATCGGGAAGGCTCGCAACTTGGAGGTTCGACTCGCCGGAGCAGGCCTCGTCGGCGACAACCTCGGCGCAACCCTGGCCGGCGCGCGGAGCGATGCGCTGTACGCGCAGGTGCTGTTCCTCTTCCTCGGTGCGCCCGGCGCTGTCCTGGCTGGGCTGCTCACTGCCGCCGTCGCAGCCTCGGGTCGGGACCGCCGTCGACGTGAACAGGCGCTGCTGCGAACACGCGGTGCGACCACCCGCCAACTGGTCGGCCTGGGTGTCACCGAGGCGATCATCGTCGGAGTCGCCGGCTCTGCGCTCGGACTGGCGCTGGCTCAACTCGTGGGTCGGGTGGCCTTCAACAGTTCCCGCGCGGGCGGGACTCCTGCAACCGCGTTCGTCGGATCCGCAATCGCGGTCGCGTTGGGCCTCGTGATCGCAGCCGTCAGTGTCGCGTTGCCGGCGCGCCGAGATGCGCGAGACCTGACAGTCGCGGCAGCCCGCCTGACGGTCGGACGCGCCCGCGATCCGCGATGGATGCGCTGGGGTCTCGACCTCGTGCTGCTCGGCGTGGCAATGGTGGCGTTCTGGCTGACCTCACGAAATGGATATCAACTCGTGCTGGCGGTCGAGGGCGTTCCCAACATCTCGGTCAGCTACTGGGCGTTCGCGGCACCGGCCCTTCTCTGGGTCGGCGCCGGGTTGCTGAGCTACCGGCTCACCAGCCTCGTCATCGGACGCGGTCGTCCCGCCGTTGCTGCAGCACTGCGGCCTGTCGCCGGCGGCCTGTCGGACACCGTTGCTGCCAGCCTCCAGCGCCAACGGCGTCTCATCGCCCGCGGTGCCGCGCTCATCGCGCTCACGGTCGGCTTCGCGGCCTCGACAGCGATCTTCAACGCTACCTACCGACATCAGGCCGAGGTCGACGCAGTCCTCACGAACGGCGCCGATGTCACCGTCACCACGTCCCCGGGCACGATCGTCTCGCCCGATTCGACCGTGGCCAAACAGATCGCGGCGACACCCGGCGTCCGTCACGTCGAAGCCATCCAACACAGGTTCTCCTACGTCGGCGCAGACCTCCAAGATCTGTACGGCGTCAATGCCGCCACCATCGTCGACGCGGGACGCCTTCAGAACGGCTACTTCCAAGGAGGTACCGCCCAGCAGTTGATCGCTGATCTCGCGGCTCACCCCGACAGCCTCCTCGTCTCAGCCGAAACAGTTCACGACTTCCAACTGAACCCTGGAGACGCCATCACGCTTCGACTCCAGGACGGCAAGACGAAGCAATACATCGATGTTCCGTTCCACTACGTCGGTGTCGTCAAAGAGTTTCCGACCGCTCCACACGACAGCTTCCTGCTGGCCAATGCGGATTACATCACGAAGATGACGGGCAACGACGCGGTCGGCGCATTTCTCGTCGACACAGGCGGCAGCAACGTCACTTCGGTCGCCGCCAACATGCGCCAACAGCTCGGAACGGCTGCAACCGTCACTGATATTGCCTCCAGCCGCAAGGTCATCGGGTCGAGCCTCACGGCTGTCGATCTCGCCGGGCTGACCCGGGTCGAGCTCGGGTTTGCGCTGGCGCTAGCGGCTGCGGCAACCGGACTGACCCTATGGCTCGGGTTGTCCGAACGACGACGTACCTTCGCCATTGCGACTGCACTCGGTGCCAACCAACGACAACTCGGTGCGTTTGTCTGGGCGGAAGCCGGCATCGTCGTGCTCGCCGGACTGGCGACGGGTGGCGCTACTGCTTGGGCGTTGTCGAACATGCTCGTCAGAGTTCTGCACGGAGTGTTCGACCCGGCCCCCGAATCGCTTGCCGTTCCGTGGGTGTACCTGTCGACGGTCGGCGTCATCGCAGTTGTCGCAACAGGCACAGCGGCGACTGTCGCGATCCGGAGCGCCCGGGCCCCGCACCTCGAGCTGCTGAGGACTTTGTGAGGACCATGTGTTCGAAGTTCGATTTACCGACAGTTGAACCGGCTCAACCGTGCAGTTGACCAGGGCGTTCGTACCGTTGCCCGACGCCCCTCGACTGAAACGAGAAGCCAGTTCCACCATTACCACCGACTCAGCCGTCAGACTCGACACGCGACAGATGCTGAACAAAGTCCCGGAAGTGACGATGTTCCAGTCCCGCACACGCAGATATGTTCCCGGGATCTACTGGCTGGCCGTCGTGCTGATCAGCGTGGTCGGCACGCTCATCACCGACAACATGGTCGACAACTTCGGCATCAGCCTCGTCGTCAGCACGAGCATCTTCGCCGTCGCCGTGGCCATTACCTTCGCCGTCTGGTACTCGAGCGAGAAGACGTTGTCGATCCACTCCATCACCACCACGAAGCGCGAGGCGTTCTACTGGCTCGCCATCCTCTTCACGTTCGCACTCGGAACTGCGGCGGGGGATCTCGTTGCCGAGAAGCTCAGCGTCGGCTGTTGGCAGTCAGCACTGTTGTTCGCTGGCGCGATCGGCGTAGTCGCTGTCGCAGGGTTGAAGCTCGGGATGAACGCGGTTCTGGCATTCTGGATCGCGTACATCCTCACCCGACCCCTCGGCGCCTCGATCGGCGACTACCTGTCCCAGGCCCGTGCGGACGGAGGGCTCGGGCTGGGCACCACAGGGACAAGCGCCCTCTTCCTCGCAGCGATCTTGGTCGTGGTCATGTACCTTTCACTCACCAAGGTCGATCAAGAGTTGGCCCACGAATGATGGCTAGGGCGGTGCACAGATGACAGGTCCCGTCGGTGCATTGCCCCGTCATATCGTGCTGGTCGAAGATGACCAGTCCATCGGCGCCGTGATCGCCGACGCCCTAACCGCGCACGGCTATCACGTCGACTGGTGTCACTTCGGCCTGACGGCGACGTCGCTTCTCGAACGGGTCACGCCACATCTGGTTGTGCTCGATGCCGGCCTGCCGGACATCGACGGCTTCACGCTGTGCCGATGGCTGCGCGAGAAGCAC
>JANMMQ010000551.1:0-10300 GCA_031373465.1 Ilumatobacteraceae bacterium
GCAACGAACTGCGGCCAGATCAAGACCGGCGCGCCGGCGCGCAGCGATCGCGTCGCGAAGTACAACCAGCTTCTGCGGATCGAGCACGCGCTCGGCGAGGCAGCGGCATACCGCGGCCGCGCCGCCCTCGCACCCCGCTGAGTATTGATGGAACGTGCATGACACCGTTTCGCGTAACGGAACTGCGAGAATGTTCAACCGTGAGCGACGGGCACAGAACCACCTGCATTCAGCGTCCCCGCGATGCCACCCGAATGTCGAATCAGCGCGGCTCTTATCGCGTGGATAGTTCGATCTTCACGGACGGTTCGATCCTCTCCGAATTCACACGCCCCATCGCCAAGGAGAAGCAGCTCGTCAAAGGCCGCGGCAAGCGGCTGTTCTTCGCGCTCGTGGCCATGGTGATTGCTGCGGCCTTGATCGCCTCGTTGTTCGTCCTGCCGGTCAAGAGCTGGTTGCAGCAACGCGACGACCTCGCCCGGAAGCAGAACGAGCTGGCTGTGCTCAGCGATGCCACCGCCCAGTTGGCCGCCGACGTCAATCGCCTACAGACCCCAGACGGGATCAGAGAGGCAGCTCGCCAAGAGGTCGGCTACGCGAGCGTCGGCGAACAGCGGATCTCGGTGCTGTCGACGCCCGAGGCACCGCTGACATTGCCGGCCGGTTGGCCATACGACGCGATCAGCCAGATCATCGCTGTCCGTTCTGCCGCGGCCCTCGCCGCGGCGACGCCAGTCACGATCGCCGCGACGTCTGCCAGCGCGGTCGCCCCGAGCGTCACGACGCCCGCTGCGCCGGTCGCCACGACCCCGTAGCACTCGACCCGGGGCACTTCGGAGATTGCGCCCGGAGCGGTCTAGTGTCGGCCACGATTCGGCGACACACAGTTCGGCGACACTTCGTTCGAGATAATGGGACTCAGGAGGTTCAACGCGTGGCTGGCAGCATTCTCGGCAACAGGGTTCTTCGCAAAGAGGACCCGAAGTTCCTCACCACGGGGGGCATGTACGTCGACGATCTCCTGGACGAGCCACTACTGGCCAACGCCGCGTGCGTGACGTACGTGCGTTCATCTGTTGCCCACGGTCGGATCCTCGGCATCGATGCGTCGGCAGCACAGGCCATGCCCGGAATCCTCGGCGTGTACACCGCTTCCGATCTCGGTCTCGTCGAAGAGCCTGCCGCGTTCAACCCTGCTGCGACGCGGGGAAGGCTCGCCATCGACAAGGTGCGGTACGTCGGTGAGCCGGTCGCCGCGATCGTCACTGAAACCCGCGCGCAGGGCGAAGACGCGATCGAGCAAGTGGTGGTCGAGTACGACGTGCTCGAAGCACTGGTCGATCCGGAAGCCGCGATGAACTCGACCACCTTGATCTACGAGGGCGCTGGCAGCAACGTGGTGTTCGACAGCACTGCTCTGGGCATGCCCGACAACACCGGCGACGAGTACTTCGCAGAATGCGAAGTTGTCGTAGCGGGACGGTTCGTCAACCAACGAGTCGCCCCTTGCCCGTTGGAGGTTCGCGGTTCAGCTGTCGCATGGGTGCCATCCGAAGACGGCCGCATCCGGCTGTACCAGTGGCTGAGCACGCAAGGCGCGCAGGGCGCCCGCGACACGCTGATGGCCGGCAACGGTCTGGCCCTCGAGGAGCTGCGAGTGATCACACCCGACGTGGGCGGGGGCTTCGGCGCCAAGATCACCTGCTACCCGGAGGAGATCCTCCTCGGTCAGCTCTCGAAGCTCGTCGGACGTCCGTTGCGTTGGCGAGAGACTCGGACGGAATCGATGATGGCGCTCGGCCACGGCAGGGCTCAGATCCAATACGTCACGGTGGGTGGGAACCGCGATGGGAAGATCACCCACTACCGGCTGCACGCCATCCAGGATTGCGGAGGCTGGGTCGAGATCGGCACGATCCTTGCCCCGTTCATGACGCGCCCCATGTCGTCGGCGGTCTACGACATCCCCAACATCGAATGTCGCACGACCAGCGTCGTCACCAACACCACCCCTGTCACCGCCTATCGCGGCGCGGGGCGACCGGAGGCGACCGCAGCCGCTGAGCGGGCAATGGACATGTTCGCTGCCGAGATCGGCATGGACGCCGTCGAGGTTCGCCGGAAGAACTTGATCCCCAAGTTCGCCGAACCGCACACGACGGTGATTGGACAGACCTACGACGTCGGCGACTTCGAGGCAGCACTCGACAACGTTTTGGCCGCGGCCGGTTATCCGAAGTTGCGCGCCGAGCAGGCCACACGACGTGAGAGCGGTTCCAGCAGGCAACTCGGAATCGGCGTCAGTGTGTACGTCGAGATCACCGGTGGAGTCGACCCATTCGGGGAGCACGCAAAGATCGAGGTGCTCGACGACGGCAGGGCGGTCGTCTACACCGGAACGTCGCCCCACGGACAGGGCCATGTCACAGCCTGGAGCATGCTCGCCCACGAGCAGACCGGCATCGCGATGGACAAGATCGACCTCGTCTGGGGCGACACCGATCTCGTGCCCACGGGATACGGCACCATGGGTTCGCGGTCGCTGCAACAAGGCGGCGCTGCGGTCTGGACCGCATCCGGTGAGCTCGTCGACAACGCCCGAAAGCTCGCCGCGAGGCTGTTGGAGGCCAACGAGGCCGACGTCGTCCTCGACAAGGACAGCGCCTCGTTCCACGTGGCCGGCACGCCTGCCGTCGGCAAGTCGTGGGCCGAGCTCTCGATCGCCGCGCGAAGCGATAGCGAGTTCGAGAACGGCCTCGAAGCAGCCACCTACTTTCAGGCATCCAGCCCGACGTTCCCGTTCGGTGCGCACGTCGCGGTTGTCGAGGTCGACACCGAGACGGGTGAAGTGCGTCATCTGCGCCACGTCGCCTGCGACGATGCCGGCACGGTTCTGAACCCCCTCCTCCTGGAAGGTCAGATCCACGGAGGCGTTGCCCAGGGCACCGCGCAGGCGCTGCTCGAGGAAGTCCGATACGACAGCGACGGCAACCCGATCACCTCGAACCTCGCCGACTACGCGTTCATCTCGGCTGCCGAGCTGCCCAGTTTCGAGGTCGTGCACATGGAGACACCGACCTTCGTCAACCCGCTTGGTGCGAAGGGAATCGGGGAGAGCGGCACGATCGGCTCGACGCCTGCCGTGCAATCAGCCGTCATCGACGCAGTCAGCCATCTCGGCGTGCGCCACATCGACATGCCCTGCACCGCCGAACGTGTCTGGAACGCAATCGAAGCGGCGTCGTGAACGGCACTCCGTCTGACACCGAGCCGCCCATCGTTGCTCAGGGCCTTGTTCGGCACTTCGGCGACGTCAAGGCCGTCGACGGCGTCGACCTGGCCGTGCAACATGGAGAGATCTTCGGGTTCCTGGGCCCCAACGGCGCGGGTAAGAGCACGGTCATCCGAATGCTCACGACGCTGCTCAAGCCCACTGCGGGCACGGCACGCGTGGCCGGGTTCGATGTGGTATCCCGGGCCAACGACGTGAGACGCAACATCGGCGTCGCCCTGCAAGATGCGGCCATTGATCCGCTGATGACCGGCAACGAGTTGTTGCATCTGCAAGCAGTGCTCTATGGCTTGCCACCGTCTCAGGTCAAGCCCCGCGCCCACGAGCTGCTCGAACGCGTCGGATTGACCGGCGCAGCGGACCGACGGGTCGGCACTTACTCCGGTGGAATGCGTCGCCGTCTCGATCTGGCGCTGAGTCTGATCCACCAGCCGACTGTTCTGTTTCTCGACGAGCCCACGACCGGTCTTGATCCGATGAGCCGCATCACCCTCTGGGACGAGGTGCGCCGGCTCAACAACGAAGGCACGACCGTGCTGCTGACGACGCAATATCTCGAGGAGGCCGATCAACTTGCCGATCGCGTGGCGATCATCGATCACGGAAAGATCGTCGAGGAGGGAACTCCCACAGCGCTCAAGGCTGCGGTCGGTGCACCGACCTAGTTGATCAACGTACCCCCCGAGCACGCGCTGGTGGCGCGCGACACGCTCGCCCGATTTGGCGAATTGCGAACTACGGCAGAGGGCAGCCTCGGAGTCGGGCTCGCCGGTGGCGCTGCCGCTGTGACCGACGTCGTGCGCGCTCTCGACGAGGCCGGTGTCAAGGTGCAACACCTCGAGCTCAACGAACCGAGCCTCGATGACGTCTTCGCCGAGGCCACCGGATACCGGCTCGAGGGCGCTTCGACGACCGCAATGGCGGATGCGGGCGGGCCCGCACCGACTGGCAAGCGAGGCCGCCGCAAGTGACGGCAGCCGTCCTCACCCCTGCGTCTCGGTTGGAACGCCATGGTCTGTGGTTGTCGCAGACCATGGCGATGTCGAGGCGATCGGTCACGGCACTCATCCGTCAGCCGGCCCTCGTCGTACCGTCGCTGGTGTTCCCGTTGTTCTTCGCCGCGCTGGGTACGTCGTCGTTCGGGCGTGCCGTCAACCTGCCGAACTTCCCCAAGGTCGACACCTTCCTCGACTTCTCACTGGCGGGCACCATCATCCAAGGCGTGTTGTTCGGCAGTGTCACAGGCGGGGCCGCGCTGGCCACCGACATCGAGCAGGGCTTCTTCGATCGCCTGCTCGCCACCCCGACGTCGCGTGTCAGCATCCTCCTCGGCCGGCTCGCGGGCGCTGCATTGTTCGGTGCCTTTCAAACAATGATCTTCGTGTCGGTCCTGCTGCCGTTCGGCGTCACGATCCAGGCCGGTGTTGCCGGATTCGTCGTGATCGTGCTCTGCGGAGCTCTGACGGCAGTCGCGATCGGAGGCTTCACCGCGGCGATGGCACTGAAGACCGGCTCGGCCGAAGCCGTGCAGGGAAGCTTCCCGCTGCTGTTCATCGCCCTGTTCTTCTCCAGTGCGTTCTTCCCGCGTCAGACCATGTCCGGCGCCTACAAGGTCGTTGCCGACATCAATCCGATATCTCACCTCGTCGAGGGAGTCCGCGGGCTGGTCATCGACGGCTTGACCGTACGACACGTCGCTGCGGCCCTGCTGGTCCCGGCAGCTATCGGAGTTGTCTCGATCTCGCTGGCTCTGCGAACCCTCTACTCCCGACTGGCAGCACGGTGACGAGCGCATCCATCGCCACCTCGGGCCGTGGTCGCGCTGCCGGTGCGATCCCATCGCAGGGCGGCGCGCTGCTGCGTTCCGCTCGCGTCCTTGCTCTGCGCGGCCTGCGGAGCATCCGTCGGTTGCCCTCGGCGTTCTTCCCCGCGCTGGCGATGCCCGTCTTCCAAACCATCGCCTTCAGCGGCACCTACTTCGCGATCACCCGGATTCCCGGATTTCCAACTGGCCGGTCCGTGAACTGGTACCTGCCGCTCGCGTGCACCATGGGCTCCGGCTTCAGCGGTGTGGGCCTGGGCTTCAGCACGGTGCGCGACCTCGAGAGTGGGTTCTTCGATCGCCTTCGAATGGCACCGTCCCCGCGCTTGTCGCTCATCGTCGGGCCGCTGTTCACCGCTTGGATACGCGTGCTCATCGTGATCACCACCGCATTGCTCGTCGGCTTGTTGTGGGGTGCACGACTGACTGACGGCCCGCTGGGGCTGCTCACCTTGTATGTCGCCGGGCTGGGCGTGGCCACCGTCGCCGCCGGCTGGGGTCTCGGGTTGGCCTACCGCTTCGGTGACATGCGCGCGGCCGCGCTGATGCAGCTGACGTTTTTCAACGCGATCTTCCTCACCAATGCCCAGGCACCGCTGAACGTCATGACCGGTTGGCTGCACTCGGTGGCCAGGATCAATCCTTTCACCAACGTCCTGCGTCTGGCCCGGGAAGGCTTTCTCGGTAACGTCACTTGGCACGACACATGGGGCGGCCTCGTCGCGATCGTCGGCCTGAGCGCGTTGACGATCATCTTCGCCTACCGCGGATTGGAGAAACTCGCGAATTAGAGCGAATAATTGCGAAATAGTGGATATCAACCTCGACAGTGAGCGATTCAATCGTGGATACTACTGTCCATGATCGATCGACAAGTTCTCAAGAGGTTGCACGAGCAGGAAGAGCAACGCTTCATCACCACCCACCCACGCTCGGCGGTGCTGGCCAAAGAAGCCCAGGCCAACCTGCTCGGTGGCGTCCCCATGGCATGGATGACGAGATGGCCTGGTTCATTCCCGATCTTCTTCGACACTGCTCACGGTGCCCGGTTCACCGATGTCGACGGCCTCGAATACATCGACTTCTGTCTCGGCGACACAGGCGCCATGACGGGCCACGGACTGCAGCAGGTCGCCGACGCTCTCTACGACCAGGCACTTCGCGGCATCACCACGATGCTTCCGTCAGTCGATGCAGCGTGGGTCGGGGCCGAGCTCGCCAGGCGGTTCGGGTTGCCGGTCTGGCAGATGGCTATGACAGCGACCGACGCCAACAGGTTCGTCCTGCGCTTCGCCCGGCGGTTGACCGGACGGAGCAAGGTCGTCGTCTTCGATTGGTGCTATCACGGATCGGTCGACGAGGCCTTGGCAACGCTGGACAACGATGGCAAGACCATCTCCCGACCGGGCAACCTCGGCGCTGCGTTCGACCCATCGGACACCACCGTTGTCGTTCCGTTCAACGATCTCGCCGCGCTGGAGACCGCGCTCGGGACCGGCGAGATCGCCTGTGTGCTCGCCGAGCCGGCGCTGACGAACATTGGCATTGTGATGCCCGATCCGGGGTTCCACGAGGCGATGCGCCGGCTGACGCGAGCCCACGGCACGCTGTTGGTGATCGATGAGACGCACACGATCTGCGTGGGCCCCGGCGGCGCAACGGCGGCGTGGGACCTGGAACCGGACTTCTTTGTGATCGGCAAGACAATCGGTGGCGGTATGCCCGCGGCCGCCTACGGCATGACAGCTGAGGTCGCCGAACAATTGGAACCGATGATCGGCTCCAGCGCTGTCGATGTCAGCGGGATCGGCGGCACCCTGACGGGCAACGCCCTGGCGCTGGCGGCCGTGAGGGCGACTCTCGACTCAACTCTGCGCGACGAGGACTTCGCACACATGATCCCGTTGGCGACGGCGTGGACGGAGGGCGTGAGGGCGACGATCGAGCGCCACGAACTGCCGTGGCATGTTCAACAACTCGGCGGGCGAGCCGAGTACTGGTTCTGCCTGCCGCCACGCGATGGTGCAACGGCTGCAGCAGCGGTCGACGACGAGCTCGATGCCTTCATGCATCTCTGGGCGATCAACCGCGGCATCTTGCTGACTCCGTTCCACAACATGGCGCTGATGTCACCGCATCACACCGCCGCCGACGTCGAAGCACACACCGAGGTGTTCGCTGCGGCCGTGTCAGCATTGCTGTCGTGAACCTCTCCGGACAGGTCGCGATCGTTACCGGCGCAGGAAGCGCTGATGGGATCGGCTTTGCGTGTGCCAGGTCGCTCGCGGTCGACGGCGCGCACGTGGTGATCGCTTCGACGACCGACAGGATCAAGGAACGCGTTGGCGAGCTCGAAGCAGAGGGTTGTTCGGCCACTGGGTTCGTCGGCGATCTGATGCTCAATGGCGTGGCCGAAGATCTCGTCGCTGCGGCGATGTCGATCGCCGGACGCATCGACGTCTGCGTCAACAACGCCGGAATGATCGCGCTCGGCATAACGCCGCGCAGCCGAACCGTCGAGGAGGTGAGTGCCGACGATTGGGCCGACAGCCTGCATCGCAATCTGACAACCTGCTTCAACGTCACACGCGCCAGCCTTCCCGCGATGCGCGACCGAAAGTACGGCCGAATCGTCAACGTCGCATCGACGTCGGGCCCCGTGCAGGCATTCCTCGGCGATCCGGGCTACCACGCCGCCAAGGCGGGGATGATCGGCTTGACCCGTGCGATCGCGCTGGAGGTCGCCCACGTCGGGATCACTGTGAATGCGGTGTCGCCGGGATGGATCGCCACCGGCGCCCAGTTGATGGGCGAGCACAACGCCGGCAGCTTCACTCCTCTCGGCCGCAGCGGCAGACCCGATGAGGTCGCGGCAGCCGTCCGTTTCCTCGCCGACCCCGGTGCGAGCTTCATCACCGCTCAACAGATTGTCGTGGACGGCGGCAACTCACTGCCGGAAGATCGATCATGGCGTCCGTCGCACTGATCACCGGAGCGGCCGGTGGGATCGGCGGCGCGACGGTCGATCGATTCCTGTCCGGTGGTTGGAAGGCCGCCGCAGTCGACATAAACGCGGTGAACACCGATGCGAACGATCGCAGCTCAGGCGACGTGCTGTCGATATCTGCCGACTTGCGCGACGTCGCCCAGTGTCGACGAGCGGTGGCCGAGGCGGTTCAGTGGGCGGGCAGGCTCGACACGGTTGTCAACGCGGCCGGAGTCTGGACCGAGGGTCCCAGCGCAGAGACCACGGAGCAGGAATGGGACCGGGTCGTCGACCTGAACCTCAAGGGTCTCTACTTCGTCTGCTCGGCGGCCATTCCACACCTTGTGTCAACGCGTGGTGTGATCATCAACATGTCGTCCGATGCCGGTATTCAGGGCAACGCAGGGGCAGCGGTGTACTGCGCGTCGAAAGGTGGCGTGTCGATCCTCACAAAGGCGCTGGCTCTCGAACTCGCCCCGCTCGGCGTTCGCGTCAATGCCGTCTGCCCGGGCGACGTCGACTCACCCATGCTGCGCGGGCAGGCAGCAGCCAGCATCGACCCAGCGGCCTACCTCGACAAGTTGTTGCGCGGCTACCCCCAAGCAGCCTCGGCACGCTTCATCGAACCGTCTGAGATTGCCGATCTGATCTGGTTCCTCGCCCAGCCCTCGGCATCCGCCATCACCGGTGCAAACATCTCGATCGACTTCGGTTTGTCGGCAGGGATCACGTGACCAGCATTCACCTCGACGAAATCGACCGGCGGTTGATCGAGGCGTTGCAACACGACGGACGTGCCAGCTACGCCGACCTCGCCGAGCTCGTCAGCCTGTCCCCCGCTGCCACGCGCCTGCGGGTTCAACGCCTGCTCGACACCGGCGTCGTCAAGATCGTGGGCGTCACGGATCCGCTGGCACTCGGCTACCCGGTCATGGCTGCCCTCGGCGTACGCGTCGAGCGAAACGTGCGCGACGTCGCCGACCGCATCGCCGACATCGCCGGCGTGATCTACGTCGTCTTCACATCCGGTTCGTTTGACTTGCTGGTCGAGGTGTTGTGCGAGGACTCCGCACGACTGTTGAACGTGATCGATGACGAGATCAGGGCCATCGACGGCGTGCGCAGCGTGGAAAGCTTCACCTACTTCGGCATCCACACGCACCGTTTCGTGTGGGGGGCGCGGTGAATGACCGCGCACTCATAATCGCAGCGCTCGGAATAATCTCCGCGTGTGGATCGAACGCGGGCACAAACGGCACAGTCGCTCAGCTGTCTCCTCCCCTGACCTCTTCAGCAGCAATCGTGTTGACAGCGACAACGGTTCAGGAGCAACGCAAGCCTCGGGTGCTCTTGATCGGGGACTCGACGCTGCTGGCCGTCGAGCGATACAACGGCTACAGGGCGCTGCGCGGCTTCGACTACGTCCTCGAAGCCGAGTCATGCCGCACGCTCGGCATCCCATCGTGCGGCAAACGTCCGCTGCCGCCGAACGCGGTGGAAGCAATCGGCAAGGCCGACGGCAGCTTCGACGACGTGGTCATCATGGCCGGCTACGACGAATGGTGGACGTCGTTCCCCGACAGCTTCGACGAGGTCGTTGCGGCCGCGCGAGCGAAGGGTGCGCGCCAGATCATTTGGCTGACATACCGAGAAGGGGTGACGTACGAGCTCCTCACGGGCGAGGCCGCGGACGAATCGTTCGTCAGGAACAACCAGTCACTGCGGGCGAAGGTCGCGTCGGGCGCGTATCCGGACGTTCGGCTCGCGCAGTGGTATCCGCACACGCCGGCCGACATCGGCTGGATCTCCAAGGACGGGATTCACCTCACCCGGTTGGGCGCCCTAGGTGTGGCCGACTACATCTCCCGGTGGGTTGCCCACGCCGAAGGGCTGCCGTGTCCGATGCCGGTGATCCCTGGCGGCGCGATCGAGGCGGTCTGTTCGAACCCCGATCCGCAACCGCCGATCGCCGACCCCGTGGCGTTGTACGCGACTTAGCTCAGCTGATCACGAGTCCGGCGGCGACTTCAACCTGAGATAGATCGTCAACAGCCCGATGAGCACGACGATGACGACCACAGTGCGGAACAGCCACAGGATCGTTCCGATGATGAAGTTGAACAGAACCAGCACGATGATCGCGACGATGCCGTAACCGACGACCGTCGCAAGCACCGAGCGAGTACCGCTTGGTTCTGTC